>JAZNYN010000188.1:0-13215 GCA_045594405.1 Anaeroplasma sp. | reverse complement strand
GTATTTCAATTAGTATATTATCTATATTAATTTATGTGCTAAGGTATGATTCGAAAAATATTAACTAAAATAAAAAAAACAGTTGACTTATTATTATAATTAGTGTATTATATACGAGTAAAGTAAATATGTGGAAAGAAGAAACGCCCGTTTCTCGCCTGATTGATGAATTGGTAGGCAAAAAGTCACTTATATTTAAAGGATATAACTATGATTATTTATAGAGGGCGTTTACGTCCTCTTTTATTTTTACTTTATTAAATTTCTTAGGAGGTGTAAGTATTAACAAGCAACGTAAAGAAATCGAAGATATCGTAAATGATGATATTCGAGCAAAGGAAATGCTAGTTATTACAGATACTGGAGAAAAACTTGGTGTTTTATCTCGCAGTAAAGCATTAGCTGAGGCTGATAATCGTGGGCTAGATTTAGTTTTAGTTTCACCTAATAGTAATCCGCCAGTAGCTAAAATGATGGATTATTCTCGTTTCCGCTTTGAACAACAAAAGAAGGCTAAGGAAATGAAGAAGAAACAAAAGATAGTTGTGGTTCAAGAAATCCAATTATCACCTACAATAGAGCAAAATGACTTAAATACAAAGTCACGTAAGGCACGTTCTATTTTAGAAAAAGGAAATAAAGTAAAAATTACATTAAAATTCTTTGGACGTATGATAGTTCATCAGGATTTAGGTAAGGAAGTTATCGGTAAGTTTATCGAAAGCCTTGCTGATTGCGCTCAAGTTGAGGCACAGCCAAAACTAGAGGGTAGAACATTATTCGCAGTAATTGCGCCAAAAATCGAAAAATAAGGAGTGTAAAATTATGCCAAAGCAAAAAACACATAGTGGTTGGAAGAAGAGAATTAAGATCACTGGTACAGGAAAAATTAAGCGTGGTCACGCTTATACAGGTCACTTAAAGACTAACAAAACACATAAGCAAAATAAGGACTTAGCAAAGTCTGGTTTAGTACATCATACAGATGAAAAGCGTATTAAACAATTAATTTCTAATTTAAAGTAATATTTGGGAGGTAAAGAATTATGCCAAGAGTAAAAGGTGGATACACTACAAGAAGAAGACGTAAGGCTGTCTTAAAGCTTGCTAAGGGCTACTATGGTTCTAAGCATGCATTATATAAAACTGCTCATGAGCAAGTAATGCGTTCTTTAGCATATGCTTATAGAGATAGAAAGCAACGCAAGAGAGATTTCAGAAAGCTTTGGATTTCTCGTATTAATGCTGCATGTCAATTAAATGATATGAAGTATTCTCGCTTCATCAATGGTTTAGCTAATGCTAATGTTACTATTAACAGAAAGATGTTAGCTGAAATGGCTGTAAATGATCCAGCTGGCTTCGCTAAGTTAGTTGAAACAGCTAAGAAGGGTCTTGCAAAGCCTAAGAAGAAAGTTGTTGAAAAGACAATTTTCTTAAAGAAGGAAGCTAAGTAAGAATCATTTGACCTCGAATGAGGTCTTTTTCTTTTAATTAATTTATGTTATAATCAATTTACTATCGTTTTGGAGGTTTTATCATGGGAATTAAGCCAAATAAGGTTGTTGTTGATGAAGCAACAAAAAAATATATGTTAAACATTAAAATTATTTTAGGAGTGCTTGCTGCTATCGTTTTAGGCTGTGCTGTTTATTATCTAATATGTACATTTACAGAAACAACAAATTATTTTGTTGAACACTTCTTAAGTGCAATAATGCTTATTTTTATTGGATGCATTGCATTATTAATGCCACAGCTTAACAAAAAGACATTAAGAGGTGAAAATAAGGGTGACAATATGATGATTATCGTAGGTTTCCTTTTATTTTTTGTTGCCATCATGTCTATCGTAGTGTCATATATTAGCTTATAGTGTCGAAACATTTGCATTGTCAATTATTCAAATAAATGTTATAATATAGACACTAGGAAGATGGCCGTGGAGCTCAAAAAAATATTAACGGGAGCTGAGAGGAAGTATGTGCTGGATGCTCTTAATTTGAGAACCCTAATTACTACTAAGAGAGGTTCCCACCGTGAAGGAATCGTTCTTCACGACCTTCCTAGCCATAAAAACTATTAAAGTGGAATGAAAATTCCACTTTTTATATTAAATTTATAATTTAATTAAAAAAAACAACAAAATCTTTGCAAATTTATATGTAATTTGATATAATAAATTGTTTTTGTAAGGAGTGATTAATTTGAGTAATGGATTTTCAAATTTAAATATAAACGAAGCAATTATTGATGCTTTAAATAAATTAGAAATTTTAGAGCCTACACCTATTCAAAGTGAAGCAATTCCTCCGTTAATGGAGGGTAAGGATGTTATAGGACAGGCTCAAACAGGAACAGGTAAAACCTTTGCTTATTCAATTCCCCTAATTGAAAAAATTGATACTCAATCAAAGAATGTTCAAGCACTTGTTTTATGTCCAACAAGAGAATTATCTTTGCAGGTATCAAATGAGATAAATAAGCTTGCTGCCAACCTAAAGAAAATTAGAATTGCAACGATTTATGGTGGAGAATCATATGAAAAGCAATTTAAAGCTTTAAAAAATAATCCTCAGGTAATTATTGGTACACCTGGAAGAATTATTGATCAAATGAATAGAGGTAATATTACATTTAAATTTGTTCAATATTTAGTATTAGATGAGGCTGATGAAATGCTTAAAATGGGCTTTCAAGAGGATTTAGAAACAATTCTTAAGGAGATGCCAACTGAACGTCAAACTGGCTTATTTTCGGCTACAATACCTCCATTTATTAAGAATGTTTGTAAAAACTATATGAAAAATCCTACATGGGTAAGAATAGAAGCTAAAAGCTTAACTGTATCAGCTATTGACCAACAGCTTTACTACGTTAGAAAGGACCAAAAAAAGGACCTACTAATTAGATTATTAGATTACTATCAATTTAGAAGTGTTATGATTTTTGCAAACACTAAGGCTATGGTAGATGAGCTAGTATTATTCTTACAGCAATCTGGCTTTTCTGCAGATGGCCTACATGGTGATTTAAAGCAAGGTGTAAGAGATAGAGTAATGCAATCCTTTAGACTATCATCTGTCGATATTTTAATTGCAACAGACGTTGCGGCACGTGGTATTGATATTGATGGAATTGAAGCAGTAATTAACTACGATTTACCAAATGAAAATGAGGTTTACGTACACCGCATTGGTAGAACTGCAAGAGCTGGTGCATCAGGTATGGCTATTTCTTTTGCAACTACACGCCAACGTAATCACGTTAAGGAGCTTGAGGCAACTATTAAGCATGAAATTGAGGTTAAGCCTATTCCCTCAGTAAAGGATATTGAAAATAATCATCAAAAGAGTCTATATCTTCAAATAACAAGAGGAATGGAAGAAAATTACGATAATCATGATTATGATAAGCTTTTAATGAAGCTTGCAAGCATATCAACTGATCCTATGCCACTTTTAGTAACGCTACTTAAAATGTTGGATACTAAAAATATAAGAGAATATCCTGAAATCGAAAATGTATTATTAAAGAATAAATCAGATAAAGCTAAAAAATCAAGTCAAAAGCCTACAACTGGCAATCCAAAGCTTGACAACAAGAAAAAGGAAGGAAAGCCACAGCTAAAGAATTTTGCTGTAATTGAGGTGAACATTGGTGAAATAGATAAGGCTAGACCTAATCAGCTAGTATGCTTCTTTCATGACGAACTTAAGATTCATAGAGAGCATTTTGGTAAAATTGTTATTGATAAGAAGTATAGCTATATTGAAATCAATAAGTCTGCCTTAAAATACCTAAAGGGGTTATCAACTAAAAAGTTTAACGGACATTCAATCTCTTATAGACAAATTGATATGCTACCTAAAAAGAAATAAAAAAAAGATGCTATGCATCTTTAAAAAAGAATTTGGAGAAATGTAGCTTGTGCCTACATTAGTATTATGTAATTATGTTTTGATTATTATACATTAGGAGTAAAATATGAGAATAGTTGCTGGTAATTTAAGACATCGAAATATTAATATGACAAATCTAGAAACTACTAGAGAAACACAGGATAAGGTTCGTGGGGCGATTTATAATATGATTGGGCCATACTTTTCAGGTGGAAATTGCCTTGATTTATTTACTGGCTCTGGTGCTATGGCAATAGAGGCCTATTCACGTGGTATGTCTCATATTTATCTTAATGATTTAAATAAAGAGGCTCTTAATGTTGCAAAAAACAATTGTACATCATTAGGAATAAAGGCTGCAACATTTTATAACCTGGATTATAAGGAATGCATCAATCGACTTAATCAAAAGATGGATTTAATCATTTTGGATCCACCATATAAAATGGATAATATTTCCGAAATTTTAGATACAGTATATTCAATATGTAACCGAAATTGCCTAATTGTTTTTGAGATGGGAATAGATAGTAAATATCCTGAGGAATTTACAGGTCTTAGACTAATCAAAAATAAAACATATGGTATCAAGAGGGTTGTAATATACGAAAAGGAGTAATATGAAGTATAAAGAGATTTATATGAACATTAAATCCCTAGTAAATAAATTTAAGAAAAAGGATTATTGGCACTTATTCTCTAATAAGGACCAATTTTATATTGCTGATCATAGAGAAATGCTAGTAAGCTTTACTGATGATCTATATGATAATGCTTATGGATTACAATTTTTCTTTAATCAGGATGGATTTAACTACGTTCATGAAAGATTAACAACTGAATATGAGGAAACTGTAACAATATTTGATTGTGATGCTTTATTTTTAAAAATTGTTCCTAAAAATGATTTAGCAGATTTTGAAATAGATTATCTAAAAAAGCTTGGATTAAGATTAACAGATAATAATATGCTAATTTATAGATATAAGCAAGGCTATAAGGAGGCATTAGCAAACAAAAATGAGCTACAGATCGTTTATGATATTATAGAAATACTAAATTCTATAATTCCTAATGAATTAAATGATATTTTAGTATGCTTTAATGATAATAATTGTGCATGCACATTTATTAACGATAACTATGAGTATCATATGCTTTATAGACCACTACCGTTACTTTTAAGACCATATACTAAAAAGCCTACAAACAAGCAGATAGTTGAGGAATTTAAGAATAAATCGTATATTGATGATACGTGCTATATGTTTTCTACCTATGCACCATTTACTGTTAGTGAAACTAATATTAGACCAATTTTAGTTTATTTTAATTTCCAAAAAGCTAAGAAGCAGGTTTTAAAATATTTTATTGGGAAGCCAACTGAATATAAGGATTTTATTTTCAGCATAATATATGAGATATTTTCAGAAATTGGATTACCATTAAAGCTAATAGTAAATAATTTGAAAATCCAAGCATATATTGAAAAGACTGTGAAGGCATTAAACATTGAACTATATCAGATTAAGGAAGAAGAAAAAATCAATTATGGAATTAACGAATTAGTTCAAAAGCTTCATTTTAATGCATCAAATTCAATTGTTGAAACTGAGGAAGGCATTACCTTAATGCTTGAGACAATTACACAATTTATTAATGAATATGATACTAATAATCCAATAGCTGATGATGATTATGAGAATGATGAAGAAATTACAGAATATATTTGTTAATTTTCTTGATTAAATTTATCATAAATGATAAAATTATAGAGTATTATTAAATTGATGAAGAAGAATAGTAGGATTAAGTAATTTATTACAAGCGAGGATGAATGGTGAAAGCATCTATAAAGCTTAATTTGAAGGACACTTTGGAGAGCGAAAGACGTACCAGGCGTTAACGGGAAATGAGTGCTAGAGAAATCTAGAATTAAGGTGGCACCGCGTTTATACGTCCTTATTAGTTTTTTAAGGGCGTTTTTCTTTATATTTGGGAGTGATAATGTGCGTACAGATTTACCTACTGTTAAAATAGGAAGAATCACATTACGAGAAATTTGCAGATATGATTATATGGATTATTTTGAGATAGGATCTGATGAAGAGGTTGTTAAATTTCTATCATGGGGACCTTTAAAATTTCCACAGGAATCATTATATGCATTTGATAACTATTTTCTTTCAAGGCCACAAAATGGAATACCAGCTGGATATGCTATAGTTTTAGATGGTAAAATGATAGGCTTAATTGATTACCATACCTATTATCCAGAAATAAATGCTGTTGAAATAGGGTATGTCCTTAATCGTGATTATTGGAATAAGGGCATAATGACTATGTGCCTTAAAAAATGTGTTGAAATTGCCTTTAAGCATTTAGAGGTGGATAAAATTTTGATTGGTCATGCAAATAATAATATTGCATCACAAAAGGTTATATTAAAAAGTGGCTTTAAATATGAGTCACAAAAAATAATAAATATTAAGGGAGAGGATCTATTGTCATCGAACTATTCGATCCATAGATTTGAATATGAAGGAGGATTACTATGATAACAAAACCTAAAGGAACTTATGATGTTACACCAGCTGAGGTAAGTCAGTGGGTAAAGCTTGAGGATAGCATCAGAAAAATTTGTAAGCTTTATAATTTTAAGGAGATAAGAACACCTATTTTTGAATCTTCTAATGTATTCCATAGAGATGCAAATGATACATCTGATATGGTAACAAAGGAAACATATGATTTTAAGGACCGCTCTGATCGTCCTATTACACTAAGACCAGAGGGTACAGCAGGTGTAGTAAGAAGCTATGTAGAAAATAAGCTATATGTAGATAATCCTACATCAAAGCTATTTTATATGGGGCAAATGTTTAGATATGAAAGACCTCAAAAGGGTAGAACACGTCAATTTTCACAATTTGGCGTTGAGGCAATTGGATCTAATGACCCATTGATTGATGTTGAGGTTATTTCATTAGGTGCATCATTAATTAGAGCACTTGGCTTAAAAAATGTAACGGTTAAAATTAACACACTAGGTGATGAGGAATCACGAAACAACTACCGTAGTGCTTTAGTAGAATATTTTTCTCAATACAAGGACGAGCTATGTGGTGATTGCTTAACCAGATTAGAAAAGAACCCTCTTAGAATCCTAGATTGTAAGGTAGATAGAAGTAAGGAATTCTTTAAGAATGCTCCAAAGATTGATAATTATCTTTCTTCAGCATCAAAGGATAGATTTAATCAAGTATTAAAGGGCTTAGATGATATTGGATTAAAATATGTTATCGATCAAAGCCTTGTTCGCGGCTTAGATTATTATTGCGATACAGTATTTGAGTTAGAGGTAGATGTTCCTGAATTTGGTGCTCAAAATGTAATAGGTGCTGGTGGTAGATATGACAAGCTTGTTAGTGATTTAGGTGGTCCTAAAACTCCAGCAGTAGGTATGGCATTTGGTATGGAGCGTTTATTAATGGCTGCTGAATTATCTGGCAAAAAGCTAGCAAAAGAGGATACAATTCACATCTTCTGGATTGCTTTAGGACAAAGAGCTAAGGAAGAAGCAGCTAAGCAAATGAATGTATGTCGTCTAGGTGGTTTAGAATGTGATATGGACTACAATTCAAAGAGTCTAAAGGCACAATTTAAGCTAGCTGATAATATGAATGCAAGATTTACTTGTATCTTAGGAGATAATGAATTAGATGAATTTATGATAAACATTAAGGATAACTTAACTGATATTCAGGAAAGAATTCCATTATTTGATGTTTATCCATATGTATTAGATAAAATTAAAAATTTAAGTCCTTGCTCAGGATGTAAGGAATCAAAGGAGTAGAAATTATGAATCGTAGTCATATGAATGGTGAATTAAGAATCACTAATGTAGGAGAAGCTGTAGAATTAAAGGGTTGGGTTGCTAAAAAGAGAAATCTTGGTGGTATTATCTTTATTGATTTAAGAGATAAAACAGGTATTACTCAATTAGTAGTAAATCCTGATAACTCATGCTATGAGATAGCAGATACATTAAAAAATGAATATGTAGTTGCAATTAAGGGTACTGTTATTGAACGTGAAAGTAAAAACAAAAATCTTCCAACTGGTGACATTGAGGTAGTAGTATCAAATGTAAAGATTTTAAACACTGCTGAACAGCCACCTATTATTATTGCAGATAAAACTGATGCATTAGAGGATACTAGATTAAAATATCGTTATCTAGACCTACGTCGTCCTGTAATGCAAAACTTCTTAATCCAAAGAAGTAAGATAATTAATGCTATTAGAGAATATCTAGTGTCTCAGGACTTCCTAGAGCTAGAAACTCCTATTTTAGCTAAATCAACACCTGAAGGAGCACGTGATTTTTTAGTTCCTTCAAGATTATATGAGGGTCAATTTTATGCACTTCCTCAATCACCACAAATATTTAAGCAATTATACATGGTAGCTGGATTTGAGCGCTATTTCCAAATTGCAAGATGCTTCCGTGATGAGGATTTAAGAGCTGACCGTCAATTAGAGTTTAATCAAATAGACCTTGAAACTTCATTCTTAACTGCTGAAGAAATTTATGTAATCATCGAAGGTATGTTTAAGCACTTATTCAAAAAGGTTTTAAATATTGACCTTACTACACCATTTGAAAGATATACATATGATGAGGCTATGGAGCGCTTTGGTTCAGACAAGCCAGATTTAAGATTTGCAATGGAGCTAGTTGATTTAAAGGATGTGTTAGCTGAAATTCCTTTTATGGCTGAGGCTCCATACATCAAGGCAGTTGTTGCTAAAAATGCTAACTATTCACGCAAGCAAATTGATGAATTTACAAGAATCATGAAGCAATTCCATGCAAAAGGATTAGCATATTTAAAGCTACAAGATGGTGAATTATCTGGTTCAATTGCTAAGCTAGTGACACCTGAAATGAAAGCAGCTTTAATTACTAAGTGTGCATTAGAAGAAGGAGATATGGTATTTATTATAGCTGATAAAAAGTCAGTTACTTTACCTTCCTTAGGCTCACTTCGTAAGATGATTGCAAAGGATCAGGGCTTATGCGATCCATCAGTATATAAGTTTGCATGGATTACTGACTGGCCAATCTTTGAATGGGATGAGGATTTACAACAATATATGGTTTCAACACATCCATTTACTGCACCAAAGCCAGAATGTGAAGAATATTTAGAAACTGCACCTGAAAAGTGCTTTGCTAATGCATATGACCTTGTTTTAAACGGTTATGAGCTAGGCTCTGGTTCTTTACGTGTTTATAATCAAGACCTTCAAAGAAGAATCTTTAAGGCAATTGGTTTATCTGATGAGGAGGCAAAGGAACGCTTTGGATTCTTCATTGATGCATTAAAATATGGTACTCCACCTCATGGAGGTATGGGATTAGGTGTTGAACGTATAGTTATGTGTATGTGTCAAACTGAAAACATTAGAGATGTTATTGCATTCCCTAAGACTTTAGGTGGTAGAGATTTAATGATGGACTGTCCTTCAACAGTTGATCAAATTCAATTAGATGATGTACATATTTCAATAAAGGGTGAATAAAAATGAAACATATAAGCTGGGATAAATATTTTATGGGTGTTGCCTTACTTTCTGCAAAAAGAAGTAAGGACCCATCTACACAGGTTGGTGCTTGTATTGTAAATGAGGATTTAAGAATTATTGGTATAGGCTATAATGGCTTACCAAGAGGCTGTGAGGATGAAGTATTCCCATGGGGTAAGCATGATCCAAATCCACTAAATAACAAGTATCCTTATGTAGTTCATGCAGAGCCTAATGCAATTTTAAATTCAACTACATCTTTAAAGGGCTCAACGTTATATGTAACATTATTCCCATGTAATGAATGTGCTAAGCTAATCATTCAATCAGGAATTAAACATATAATTTATTTAGTAGATAAATATCATGATGCTGATTCATATGTTGCATCTCGACGTATGTTTGACGCAGCCGGAATTGATTACAAAAAGATGGAGCAATTCGAATTATTAATTAAGTAATTAAATTTATTTTGGTGGGGATATAATGAAGTATTTATTTAAAAAATATTGGTACCTAATGGTTATCTTTGGTTGCATTAGCTTACCAATATTTTTAATGGGTATAATATTTACCGATAAAGCTATCGTAGTTAAAGGTAGCACATCAGAAATTAATAATGTTGTTGATATAGATTACGACTATAAGGAAGAGGGCTCATTTTCCTCTATATTCGTAATTTCTATGGAGCATTCTACTATATTACAAAACTTAATTTGTGGGATAGATGATAAGGCGTATGTTTATGAAATGAGTTCATCAGCTCTACACTTTAGTAATGCTGAGCTTAATCAAATAAGTAAAATTCAATATTTGTCAGCTCATCAAACAGCTATTATTAAAGCTTATACAGAAGCAGCTAAGCTAAATAATGAGATTAAAATTGATTATAAATATCAATCAATTTCAGTTACATATTATTCATTGGGTAGCAATTTACGCATTGGTGATGAAATAATTGCGATTAATGGGTATACAATTTATGAAAATTTTGATGAGTATAAGTCATTAATCAATAATCGTAGTGTTGGAATGATTTTTACAGTAAATAGAGATGGTCAAACTATAGAAATAACTATCAATGAAGCCGATTTAAAGGGCTTAGGTGGCTACACCCTATTTGATATCAATTATAATACAATATATCCTCAAATAAGCTCAAATATAGGTAATAGTGGTGGTCCATCAGGTGGCTTTATGAAGACTTTATCAGTTTTTAATAAACTAACTGAATTTGATTATTCTTTAGGTTTAAAAATTGCGGGTACAGGAACTATTGGCTTTGATGGGTCAGTAGGTAAAATTGGTGGTATTAAGCAAAAGATATATGCTGCATTTGATGATGAAATAGATATCTTTTTTTGCCCTGAGGCAAATTATGAAGAGGCTTTAATAGCATATAATTCATTAAAAAACAAGGAAAGGATGGCACTTGTTATGGTAAAAAATTTTACTGATGCCATAGAGTACTTGGAAAATGTTTAAAAAATATATGATGGTTATGGAGCAAATTGGAGAGCTGAAGGTATCATGGAAGGATAAGCTGCTTTCTCTTGCTGCCGGATTAATTATTAGTCTACTAATATTTGCTGGTCCTATAACACTATTTGCTAATTTATTAATCTATTATGATACTTATAAATTGTTTAGTATATTAATTTTTATAAGTGTTGTAATGCTTATATTTATAACTGAAGTATTTTACTATAAAGGCATAACAAAAGGACAAATCGAAAAGCTTTATAATGTATATTTGATTGATTCGTTTCTTTATTTTGCTGCTATAATTTTTTATATTGTTATTACTTTAATTTAGGAGGGAACACCTATGTTGATTACGTTAATAATTGCTGCTGTATTATTGCTAGCTGACCAATTAACAAAATATTTAACTGAAATTAATATTGCAAAATATCAAGAAATTGAGGTTATTCCTAATTTGTTAACTCTTACAAAAACATATAATAAGGGTGCAGCCTGGAGTTTCATGGAGGATAACACCTGGGTATTAGTAATTATTAGTATTATCGGAATGATTATTTTAGGCTATTATAGCTATAAAAATGATTGGAAAAACAAAAAGACTTTATCTATCGGTGTTACAATGGCATTTGCTGGATGTGTAGGAAATATGATTGATAGAATAATTTCAATTACTCCATTAAAGGATGCACGTCCTGGAGTTATAGATATGATTTCATTTGAACCATTAAATTGGATAAGCCAAAAGCTTAGTGGTTATGATTTTCCAGTGTTCAATATAGCAGATATATGCTTAGTCGTTGGTGTAATTTTAATTGCAGTAGATGTAATTATTTTAGATTCAATTAGAGGTAAAAAGAAGAATGCAAGTGTTCAAAATTGATGATGCTAATCAAAATATTAGATTAGACAAAGCTTTAAAAAATTTAATACCTGATAAATCTAGAGCTTATCTATCTAAATGCATTGATGAAGAAAAAATCTTATTAAATGGCAATAAGTGTAAGCAAAGTGACATTGTTAGATTAAATGATAAAATCACAATTCTTGATATTGAACCAAAGTCACTTGAAATAAAGGCTTCTAATTTAAATTTAGATATTGTTTATGAGGATGAGTATGTCGCAATAGTAAATAAGCCTAAAAATATGGTTGTTCATCCAGCTAATGGAAATTATGACAATACATTAGTAAATGGCTTACTTCATGAATTAGACGATTTATCTGAAATAAATGGTGTAATTAGACCTGGTATTGTACATAGAATTGATAAGGACACTACAGGTTTATTAATGATTGCTAAGAACGATTTAGCTTGTCAGTCACTAACTGAGCAGCTTAAGGATCATTCCTGCAAGCGCCGCTATCACGCTTTAGTTCACGGGGTGATAAATGAATCAAAGGGAAGAATAAACGCTCCTATAGGCCGTGATAAAAACGATAGAAAGAAAATGGCAGTTACAAAGGATGGAAAGGAAGCAATTACTAATTTTACAGTATTAAAAAGATTTAAGGATTATACCTACATTGAATGTGCCTTAGAAACTGGAAGAACACATCAAATTAGAGTTCATATGCAATTCATTGGTCATCCAATCGTAGGCGATCAAGTATATGGAAGAAGAAAATATATAGGTGATCAGGGTCAATTTTTACATGCAAAAATTATAGGCTTTGTTCATCCAAATACAAAAGAGTGGACAGAGATCGATAGCGAGTTACCTCAATATTTTACTGATTTCATGAATGAATTAGAATAATAGGTTCTTTGAACCTATTTTTTATGATAGTATTTAGCCAATAAACTTTAAATATTATAAAAATTAATGATGTGGATGGTGAATAATATGAAAATTAAAATGGTATTATTTGATCTAGATGGTACATTATTACCGATGGACATGGATACTTTTATAAAGGCTTATTTTAGTGGTATTGCTAAGAAGCTTCATCCATATGGATATGAGCCTGAAAAGCTAATTAAAGCCATTTGGGATGGTACATATAAAATGATTAAAAACGACGGTACAAGAACAAATGAAGAAGCATTTTGGGAATACTTTGCAACTGTATTTGGTAATGATGCAAGAAAAGATGAACCTAAATTCGAAAGTTACTACATTGAGGATTTTGATAATGTAAAGAATGTATGTGGATTCAATCCAAAGGCTAGTGAGGTAATAAAGCTAATTAAGGACTTAGGCTTAAGAGTAGCACTTGCAACAAACCCAATTTT
>JAZNYN010000187.1:0-5652 GCA_045594405.1 Anaeroplasma sp. | reverse complement strand
TACGTAATCTTTGCCGTATCCATTATAACTATATGATCTGGATATTCTTTAATAAGCCTAAATTTAAATGGTAGGCTAATCATTGTATCTAAATGTAACTCTTCCTGTTATCCTATCATATCCTTTAATTAATTCATCTATAGATATATTGTATTTTTTTGATATTTCATTAAGTGTATCCTCATTTGGACAATGAATTGTTTTTAAGCTATAATATGATGATTCCTTTGAGGTAAAGAAAGATAAAAATTCATTTTCACTTCTCTTATCCTTTGTTTTTATGATTTCTACATTAGATGCATCTCTACTATTAAGTGAATCTAAAAGCTTATTTTCGTAATCCTTTTCAATATTTTCCTTGATTTTTTCGATATCATTTTCATCTAAAACTATCTCATTATCAAAGGCTTCTTCTAATTCTTCATTAACTTCATCGATTGCCTCGTAATCAAGCTCCAATTCATATTCAACATTTATACCATGTGACTCAATAACAAAAACTTTTGTATTAGCTAGCTTAATATTATTTACCTTAATATTATCCATCTCAATCTCAAAATCTAATGTTAACGCCTTGAAGCATTCATCGTTTACTGTGTCTATATATGATATATTAATATCTATTACACCTGATAAGCATTTTCCATCAAAGCTATTTTTCGATATTTTATCAACATGAGATTTTAATATACTAATTCCTTCTACCTCAAAAAATGCTTCCTTATTAATTTTTAATTGCATAATTTTATCACCTATAAAAGTATATGATAAAGTAAAAATAAAAATGAGGACTAATCCTCATTTATATCTGTTGATTCTTCTTCCTTTGGAAGTGTAGATAAATATTCATCATGCTTTGCAATGATATCATCAAGCATTTGCATAACTAAGCCAAAGCCCTCACGCTTTTCAGAAGATGTTATAATTAGCTTATCATTTTCACTTAAGCCAAGTGTTTCAATTATTAGCTTTTTATTTTTACTTCTTTCACTGTTTTTAACCTTGTCTGATTTTGTTGCGATTATAGTAACATTACGATTATAATACTTTAAGAAATTATACATTAAAACATCATCCTCAGTTGGCTTATGTCTAAAGTCAACAAGCAAGCAAACCATTTTTAAATTATCTCTATCACAGACATATTCTTCTATCATTTTACCAAAGGTTGCCTTGATTGATTTTGATACCTTAGCATAGCCATATCCAGGTACGTCAACAAAGTAATATTTATTGTTAATTAAAAATAGGTTTAATGTTTGAGTCTTTCCTGGGTTGGAGCTAGTTTTAGCAAGCTTCTTTCTATTACATAGCATATTAATGAAAGATGATTTACCAACATTTGAACGACCACAAAACATAATTTCAACACCATCATGAATTGGTAGCTGATCGTTTTTAACAGCTGATTTAATAAATTCTGCTGATTTGATTTCCATAAGCTAAACCTCCTTATTATATAGGTTTAATGCATTAGCTATAGGTAAAAATTCTTCATAATTTAATGTTGAAGTGCCTATAGGTGCATGAGTGTCATCACCGTGACAATCACTACCTGCAGAAATCATTAAATTATATTCCTTTGCTAATTTAATAAACCTTTCTTCATCATTCTTTTCTGATGGGTATCTTACCTCAATACCATCAAAGCCTAAACCTATTATAGCATCAATTACATAATCTGGTGATAAGCATGGATGAGCTAAGATAGTAAAGCAACCAGCCTTCTTAGCTATAGCTAAGCCTTCTTCAACTGATACCTTTGATGATGGAATATAGGCTTTAGAATCATTATTGATATATACTGCTGCCTCCTTATTAGAGATATTATTACATCTAGCAACATTTCTAAGCATGTTAGCACGAGTAATAATTCTACTTTCCTTTAATAGGGCATCTATATCAACCTTCATACCATATATATCTCTAATTTTTTCCATCATTTTAATAGCACGATTTCTTCTAGATTCATCCTTTTCCTTTGAAAATTTTATCATATCCTCAGGAATAATATTGTTTTTAAATAAACATACAATATGTACCGGATGATTATCATAATAGGTAGAAAGCTCCATTCCCTTAATAACCTTCACGCCAAGCTTATTTGATAATTCATATATTTCTTCACAGCCAAATACTGAATCATGATCAGTAAGAGCCATAATTTCAACATTATTTTCCTTAGCATGCTGTAATAATTCTAATGGTGTTAAAATACCATCTGAATAATTAGTATGATTATGTAAATCTATCTTCATCTTAATCATCTCCTAAAATATATTATCATATTTTATAAAAAAATAAAAGGTAAGTTTACTCACCCTTTAAATTTAACATGTAATCTGTTTCGATTAGTATGTTCTTAAGCTCCGGAAACTTTAGAAGCGAAAGTGCTGTTTTGATATCAACAATTTGAAGATTTAAAATGTTTGTATCAACAATATGAGGCTTTTGACCTTCAAACTTGGCAGTAAAATAAGTTACTTCCTTTTCGTCTGTTGCACTAATCTTGTATCTAATAGTTCTTTTGAAGCTCGGTATGAAGATTGGATTGACTCCGGTTTCTTCGTAGATTTCTCTTCTGGCGGTTTCAATATCTGATTCTTTTCCTTCTACATGTCCCTTTGGAAAACCATATAATCCATTTGGTTCCATGACTAAGACATATTTTCTCACTCCATCTTCTTTACAGAAAAGAACAGCCCCGCAAGAATACTCCTTAATCATATTACCACCGTCTTTCGATATTATTTTACCATATTATACAAAAAATAAAAAGTGGTTTTGTTTATGTTTTGTTAACAAAACCACATATTTTTTTACATTTCATCTAAAAATGTATCCAAATTAAAATAAATATTTAGATACTCTTTTGTATTATAAACCATTTCCTTAAATAAAGATAATGCATCATTAGGGCTAAGCTTTGAGCATAATGGTTGATTTTTAAAGGCTTCAAATATTATATCAAGATTTCTTTGTTTAATACCTTGATAGCATAAATCTATATTATCACAATTTAATCTTACAAGCTTAAGTGCTTCTTCTGGTAATGGCTTTGCCATAATAGGCTTTACACTATTTGCAGAAAATAAGCAATTAGATTCAACTATTGAACCAAGTGGTAGGCCAACAACCTGTCCTAAATTCGGCATATTGACATTAGATACGATTCGTTTATGACCTAAAATAGCCTTCATTAGGTCTACAGCCTCCTCACCAGATGGAGCTAGAATAAACTCTTCTTCCTTATTTGCAAGACGTAATGCCTCTTCAACCTTATTCTTTTGGTTTTCTATACGCCATGAAACTGGTGTTAATCTAAAGCAATAATCCTCTACAGTTTTTGGATCCTTAAGATATAAATCATGGTCCATAAATTCTGCTAAGTGTCTATCTCCTGCTGCACCTAACGCACCATATCTTCTAAACATATCCATCTTTACCTTATTACCATAGGCAAAGTAATCATTTTTCCACTCAAATCTATCCTTATATTCATAATAACCATCTTCATAGTATTTATCCATAAATTCAGGGATTAGCGATAATATATCTATATCCTTGTAATATGCTTCTGTTATCCATGTGAAATGATTGATACCAGATGCATCAGTATATATATCAGTACGTTTAATATCAATGTTCTTTATTTTTCTTAAAATCAAGCATAAAAATTCCTGTGCATGAAATACCTCATGACAGCAGCCAAATGCTTTAATTTCTGGAAACACATCATATAGTGTTTTAACACATATACTCATTGGATTTGTAAAATTTAAAACCCATGCATTAGGACAAATCTCTTTTATTTTTTGGGCAAAATATTCATAAATAGGTACAGTGCGCATTGCACGTAATATTCCACCAGGTCCAACAGTATCACCAACAGATTGATAAATGCCATATTTTTCTGGAGCATGTACATCTGAATGCATTTCCTTGAAGGTTCCTGGTAATATAGATAAAACAACAAATGTTGCATCCTTAAGGCATGCATCAATATTATCATAAGCCTTATAGTCAAATTTAGACTTACAAACCTTAAGCTCATTAACATGCATTCCTATTTTTTGATTAATTAGAGCCTGTTCCATATCTATATCATATAGCCCTATTTCTCCACATAAGCCTATAGATAATGCAAGATCATTCATAAATGTTCTAGCCCATAGCTTAGACCCTCCACCTATATAGGCAATTTTAATATGTTCCATATTAATGCCCTCCTGAAATTTTAATTGCAGTCTTTAAACCATCTAGGGCAGCTGATGTAATACCACCTGCATAGCCAGCTCCCTCACCTATTGGATAAATACCCTTAAAGCTAGACTCTCTATTTTCATCTCTTAAAATTCTTACAGGAGATGATGAGCGCGACTCTATTCCAATCATTATAGCATCAGGATGATTAAAGCCCTTTAGCTTTTTATCAAAATCAATTATACCACACTTTAATCCCTCTATAACATAATCAGGTAAGAATTTATTAAAATCCGTAAAGCATAATCCATGTGGATAGCTTGTTTTAATGCTTCTTTCCTCCTTTGCAACCTCATCCATTAAGAACTCCTTAAATAAATTAGCAGGAGCTCTGTAATCACCTGAAATTTCAAAGGCAAGCCTTTCATATTTTTCTTGATAATACATTCCATCTAATACATGTCCTTTATTATAATCAGATGGCTTTACATCTACTAGGACCGCGCTGTTTGAGTTTATAGCATCTCTAGCATTGTTACTCATACCATTTGTGACAATTGTATGTTCCTCTGATTGTGATGCCATAACATAACCACCAGGACACATACAGAATGTATACACACCTCTGTCATTAGCACGTGTTGCAAGCTTATAGCTAGCAGCAGGTAGGCTATAGGCAATTTTACCATTTTGGCTGTCATTAATAAGGGCTTGTGGGTGCTCAATCCTTACACCCATTGAAAAGCCCTTTTGCTCCATAGATAAATTCATATCATATAAATTTTTAATGGTATCTCTAGCTGAATGTCCTAGGCCTAATAATATGTGCTTAGTATTAAAGTATACCTCGTTATTAGTGATAAGATTAGTAGCATAAGCTCTTACTGTACCATCCGAGTTTGTTGTTGCTTTAGTAAAAATATGTGAAAAGAAAAATTCTCCACCCAATGATATTATTTCTTCTCTAATGCTTTTAACGATCTTTTCTAAATAATCTGTACCTATATGTGGTTTAGATTCATATAATACATTTTCTAATGCACCATGCTTATGTAGCTCCTCTAATATAAAGCTAATAAGTGGATCCTTAACATTAGTTGTAAGCTTACCATCAGAAAAGGTGCCTGCACCACCCTCACCAAATTGAATATTAGAATTTGTGTTTAGCACCTTAGTTTCTATGAAGGTATTGACATCCTTTTTTCTTTCATCAATCATTTTACCACGTTCTAAAATAATTGGCTTTGCCCCACACCTTGCTAGATATAATGCACTAAACATGCCTGCAGGTCCAAACCCAACTACTACTGGACGCTTATCGTTCCATTTATTATATTTAACATCCACTTTTTTTTCGATATATTTAGATGCACTTTTATGCTTTATTTTTTCTTCAGTTTCAACCATAAATCTATAGATATATAGAATCTTTGTTTTATCTCTTGCATC
>JAZNYN010000186.1:0-1827 GCA_045594405.1 Anaeroplasma sp. | reverse complement strand
TGTTGGACCAGAGGGTGGTATAGATGAAGCTGAAATTAAGTATCTTGAGAATAAGGGCTTTGTTTGTGCTGCAGTTGGTAAAAGAATATTAAGAACAAGTCGGAGGCCAAGCGGTCTTAGGAAGACAACCACCTATCCCAACTCCTTGGCTCACAGAACGACATGGCTACGATCCGACTTTGTTGGACCAGAGGGTGGTATAGATGAAGCTGAAATTAAGTATCTTGAGAATAAGGGCTTTGTTTGTGCTGCAGTTGGTAAAAGAATATTAAGAACTGAAACTGTTGTTTTTTATTGTTTATCAGCAATTAGCTATGAATGGGAGCTTAAGTAACAAATGTATAAAATTGGATTTATCACATTAGGATGCAAAGTTAATATTTATGAATCTAACGCATTAAAAAATGAGCTAGAGAACCTAGGCTATGATGTGTGTGATGCAGATGAGTCTTGTGATGCGTATATTATTAACACATGCTCTGTTACTAATCAGGCTGATGCTAAAAGCAGAAAAATGATTAGAAAATGTCATGCATGGAATCCTAATGCGGTAATATGCGTTATGGGTTGTTATAGTCAAACTAATAGTGAGGCTATGGAGCTAGATGGTATCGACATTTTAATTGGTAACGGAAATAAGAAATCTATAATAAAAATCTTACAAGAAAAGCTTAAGGATAGGTCATCGGCAAAGCATGTTGATATTTTAGATATTTTGAATACTCATTATTATGAGAAGCTTGATGTAACAACATATGATCATACAAGAGCCTTTATTAAAATTCAGGATGGGTGTGAGAATTTCTGTACCTACTGCATAATACCATATGCACGTGGTCCTATACGCTCTAAGGCTCAAGATGCTGTAATTGATGAGCTAAAGACAATTACTGAAAAAGGATATCAAGAGGTAGTTCTTGCAGGTATACATACAGGAAAATATAAGAGTGGAGATTTAAATTTATCAGGCCTAATAAAAAGAATTTTAAATGAGGTTCCAAAGCTAGAAAGATTAAGATTGTCATCTATTGAAATTAATGAGATTGATGATGAATTTATTGATTTGATGAAAAATAGCAAGGTTCTTGCAAATCACCTTCATCTTCCTTTACAATCTGGAAGTGATATGGTTTTAGAGAAGATGGAGCGTAAATACAATACAAGCTATTTTCTTGAGCGTATAAATAAGATAAGACAGGCAAGACCTGATATATCAATTACTACAGATGTAATTGTGGGCTTTCCGTATGAAACAGATGAGGAATATCGAAAATGTAAGGACTTCATTAAAAAAATTAATTTTTCGAAGCTTCATGTATTTCCATATTCAATGCGTAAGGGTACAAAGGCTTGTGATATGCCACAGGTAAAGGATTCAATAAAAAAGCAAAGAGCTTTAGATTTAATTTCCTTATCTAATACATTAGAAGAAGAATACGCAAAGAAATTTATTGGAACAATTGCTGATTTGATAGTTGAACAACGCATTAATGATAAAGAAATGGTAGGCCATACATCAAACTATTTAAGTGTGATTTTGCCATTGAATTGTGATTTTATTGCAAAAAATGTCAAAATTAAAATAGAACGATATGAAAGTGGCAAACTATATGGTAAGATTATATAAAAATTTGTAGAAAATATAAAAAAAGGCTTTACTTTTTATTCGTGATTTTGTATAATTTATTTTGGAATTCGTCCTTGGAAGGAGGGTTAAGAGTATGCCAAAAATTGTTGTACGTGAAAAAGAAAGCATTGAAGATGCATTACGTAGATTTAAGCGTGATGTTTCAAGATCTGGTAACCTTCAAGAGGCGAAAAAGCGTC
>JAZNYN010000185.1:0-6396 GCA_045594405.1 Anaeroplasma sp. | reverse complement strand
AATGCTGATTATGAGATGCAGGTATTAATGGACATGCATGAAAGAGCAGTAATGGATTATAATTCTAATTTAGCAGCAGGAATGGAAAGAGCCCAAAAAGAAGGCATGGAAAAGGGCATAAAAGAAGGCATAGAAAAAGGCATAGAAAAAGGCATAGAAAAAGGCATAGAAAAAGGAATAGAAAAAGGAATTGAACAAGGTGCCTTGAATGCTAAAATTCAAATTGCAAAATCTTGTAAGCTACAAAATATGCCATATGATGTAATTTCTAATATAACAGGATTAACTAAAGAAGAAATAGAAAATTTATAATTTTTTAACTCCATTTACTTGTTTGTAGATGGAGTTTATTATATTTATAATCTTAAAAATTTCACTATATATTAAATATTACTATTTAATTTGTGTGAAACTCGTTGAATATAGTGAATGAATTTGATATAATTTTAAAGTAATTAATTAACTTAGGAGTTGATGATAAGTGAGTAAAAAATTTTATTTAACTACAGCAATCGCATATACATCATCTAAGCCACATATTGGTAATGTGTATGAAGCTATTTTAGCTGATGCGATTGTAAGATATAAGAAAAAGGATGGTTTTGATACATACTTCCAAACTGGTACTGATGAGCATGGTCAAAAGATTGAGCTTAAGGCTAAGGGCTTAGGTATCACACCAAAGGAGCATGTTGATAATATCTCTACACAAATTAAGGAAATCTATAAGATGGTAGACATAGATTATGATTATTTTGTTAGAACTACAGATGATTATCATGAGGCTGAGGTACAAAAGGTATTTAAAAAGCTTTATGATCAAGGTGATATTTATAAGGGCGTTTATGAGGGTCATTATTGTGTAGATTGTGAATCATACTACACTGAAAAGGACCTAGTAGATGGCTGCTGCCCTGATTGTGGTGCTAAGGTAACCTTAACTAAGGAGGATTGTTATTTCTTAAAGCTATCTACATATCAAGATAGATTGATTAAGCATATTAAGGACAATCCTGAATTTATTCAACCAGAATCAAGAAAGAACGAAATGCTAAATAACTTTTTAGCAAATCCTCTTCCTGATTTATGTGTATCTAGATCAACATATAAGTGGGGTATTCCTGTGTCTTTTGAGGAAAACCATGTTATTTATGTATGGATTGATGCATTGATGAATTATATTACTGGCCTAGGATATAAGCAAGATGGTACATCTAGTGAGCTATACAATAAGTATTGGCCAGCTGATATTCATCTAATTGGTAAGGATATCCTAAGATTCCATACTATTTACTGGCCAATTATGCTAATGGCACTAGATTTACCTTTACCTAAGCAGGTGTTTGGTCACCCATGGATTTTAATGAACCACGGCAAGATGAGTAAGTCTAAGGGTAATGTAATTTATACAGATAGCCTAGTTAAGTATTTTGGTGTAGATGCAGTACGTTATTACGTACTACATGAAATTCCATTTGCTGCAGATGGTAATATTACTTATGAGCTAGTATGCGAAAAGTCTAATTCAGATTTAGCTAATACATTAGGTAACCTAGTTAACCGTACAATTGCGATGGTTAAGAAGTATTTTGGTGATGATGTAATTTCATCTAAGTCTTCAACAGAGTTTGACGAGAACCTAAAGGCAACTGCACTAAATGCAGTAAGAGAATATAAGAGCTTAATGGATAAGTTTAGAGTTGCTGATGGTATTGAAGCAGTAATTAAGCTACTTCGTCAATCTAATAAGTACATTGATGAAACTCAACCTTGGATTTTAGCTAAGGATGAGGCTAATAAGGATGTATTATGTACAGTTTTATATAATTTATTAGAATCTATTAGATTAGCTGCAATTATGCTTGAACCAATCATGCCTACAACATCAAGAAAGATTTATGAAGGTCTACAAACTAACCTTACTTCTTTTGAAGATTTAGGCTTTGGTATGGTTGTTGGCTATAACGTTCAAACAATTGATGTATTATTTAAGCGTTTAGACGTTAAGGAAATTATGGATGCAGTAGTTGCATCAGAAGAAAAAAAGCCTGAGCCTAAGAAGGAAGAACCTAAGATAGAGGCAAAGGGCTTAATTGAATATGATGATTTTGCGAAATTAGATTTATGTGTTGGTAAGATTATTGAGGCAAAGTGTCATCCAAAGGCTGATAGACTTTTAGTATTTAAGATTGATATCGGCACAGAGGTTCGCCAAATCGTTTCTGGTATTGCTAAGTTCTATAAGCCAGAGGAGCTAGTAGGCAAGAAGGTTGTTGTAGTTAAGAACCTTAAGCCAATTAAGCTACGTGGTGAGGAATCACAAGGTATGCTACTTTGTGCATCTAATTCTGATGATACAAAGCTTGAGCTACTTAATGTAAGTGAACTTGAAGCAGGAGATTTAGTATCTTAAAAATTATGAAGAAGTCAAAGAAAATAGTACTCGAAACAATGTTTCGATGCTTCGTTGTTATAGTTACTTCACTAATATATGTACTAGCTGTTGAATGGTTTATTGAGCCAGCTGGCTTAGTTTCAATAGGCTTAACTGGTGTAAGCCAGCTACTTAACAGATTGTTCTTATTGGTTGGAGTTGATATACCAATTGGTATATTTAACTTTCTTCTTAATGTTCCATTATTAATTTATGGTTTCTTTAAGGTTTCAAGAAAGTTCGTATTATATACAGCATTATCGGTAGTGGTTCAATCAGTGCTATTACTTGGTTGGATACCTGCTGCTGATTTTGAGGTTAACGTTTTATTCTTCGCAATCATTGGTGGATTGTTTGCGGGAGTAAGCATCGGTGGTGCACTATACTTTGGTGTATCAACTGGTGGCTTTGATATTTTAGGACAAGCTCTCAATTTGAAGAAGGGGATTTCAATTGGGACAATAACAATGACGCTAAACATTTCTTTAGCAATTATATGTGGTGGTATATTAGAGGGTAACTGGGAATTAACCCTATATACCTTCATTTACATAATTATCTTAAGCTTAGTAGTAGATAAGATTCATACTGCATATCGTTATGTAAGAATTGATGTTATCTCTGTTAAGTCTGAAGAGGTTTCAGATGCATTAATAAAGGGTATTAATCGTGGCTGTACTATCTTAGATGTTAAGGGTGCATATACACACGAAAATAAGTATGATGTATTTATGGTTATTTCATCTTATGAGCTTGAAAAAGCAAAGAGAATTATTTATGAGGTTGACCCTAATGCGTTCATTATGGTAATGCCAGTTAACAAAATCATTGGTGCATTTTATAAACGAACAATTATCTAAATTATATGTGGGGATTTATATTAATCTCCACTTTTTTATTGATTTTAGCTTACCGTTAAAAAAACATAACAAAAAAAGCACATTTTTGACATTAATTGGCCTGGGAAATATTGACAGTTATATTATATTTATTATATAATATTTTTACTAGTAGTATTATTTTTTAAGGGCAAACCTAGAGTAATCTAGTGACGCAAAGCTATAGGGTCCAAGGGGGTTGGACAGCCAGTTGCGAGGTTTCGATGTGTTTTCAAAAATTCTAAGCAAGGAGGTGTAGCAGATGCGCTTACGTGATTTAAAATGGTATATTCTATTTTGTTTAGTACTTGTTATTGCTTATGCTGCAATTGCGTTCTGTTACTATCTTCCAGTTAGAAGTAAAGCAGAGGAGTCAATGAAGGTTTTAGCTAAAGAAGCTATACAGGTACAGGTTGAATTAGCTAATGAAGAAATTCTAGCTACAAAAGAGGCCTTCCTTTTAGACCCTTTAACGCTGGATACTAATTTTAACCAAACAGGATTGAAAGCAGTATTTGCCGAAGCAGGAGTAGATATGATATTTGCAAGGGAGCGAGACTTTATTACATTCCTTCCTGAAAGCGAAGATTATTATTTCTATTTCTATAACTTTGACTACGAAAGCGATTCAAGAACGGGTATATGTGGAAAGCTACCACTTTCTTCTTTATTCGACAATACACAATTTAATTGTTATGCATTTAATGACATGGGCGAAATGTTCTATACAAACACTGAATTTGAGGGTGCATTATTTAGAGAGCTTTTAGGAGATAGCTTTGATGTTAAGGCTAACCTAGGTGAGGATAATTCATTCACTCAAGTGTTTGACGTAGGTGCTACACGTGGCGTTATTACTTGTGCTGAGGTTTACGATGGCATTTATGCAGCTATGTTTATTGAAATTACAGATCCATATTTAGCTATTGACTGGATTTTAACTCAAGCAATGGTATTCTATGGTATGGGCATTGCAATTGTATTAATCATGCTATTTATATTAATAGCTGGTTGTAAGAAGGCATCTAAGCTACTAAGAGTAGATAGAGGAGCTACAAGAGTTGCAAAATCTGTAGTATTAAGAGTTTCTAATCATGGTAAGGTAATATTTACTAACAAGGCCTTCAAGCAAATCTACGGTATTCAAAAGCTAGAAAATTTATCAGAATTTAAGCAAGCAGATACTGATGAAGAAATAATGAAGGTTATTAAGCAGGGTGATGCGTTTGAGTGCTATGTACCAGTTGGCGATGATATAAAATATTTCCATTTATCACCACTACACATTGCAGACTCTTACTATCTAATGGGCTCAGATATTACAATTGACTACCTAAGAAGAAAGCATCTAGAGCTAATGAATGGTAAGAATGAAATCACAGGCTGTGATAACTCATTTACACTTACAAACCAATACAATCACATTATGCTGAACACTACATTCTATGATATAGCGTTTGTTGAGTACAATATCTTCAAATACGAAGAAACAGTAGGTGTATTTGGTCGTCAAAGCTTTAACACATTATTAATTGAGTTCTTATCTATTCTTCGTACTACATATGAGGAGCTACAAATTTATCATATTGATGATGCTAAGTTTATTGTGGTTTATCCACATAGTGATTTAAACGAAGTTACTAAGAGAATTAATACATCGCTTGATATATTACGTAGACCGTTTACTATCAATTCAAACAATATCTACATTAAGTGTAAGATTTGTGTTTACAATGTTAAGCAAGGTCAAGGCGAAGAGGTAATGCTTCCTGAAATTAGAAAGAAGCTAGAGCTAGCCTTAAGAAATATTGCTGACTTCTCTAATAAGGATTACATTGTATATGATCCAGCAATGGATAATGTAATTGAAGCAGCAGAAATAATGGAAAAGGATTTAATTAAGGGCTTAAGAGATAATGAATTTAGAATTCATCTTCAGCCTCAATATAATATAATCAAAAATCAAGTAGTTGGATTTGAAGCCTTAATTAGATGGGCTAATCCAAAATACAAGGACAAATCACCACAAGCATTTATCGAGCTTGCTGAGCAACGTGGTTACATGCTAGATATTGGTAGATTTGTATTTAAGGAGTGCTTCAGATTAGCAAAGGAAATGGAAGCATATAATGTTCACATTTCAATGAATGTATCTCCAATTCAAATTCTTCAGGTAGGTTTTGTTAACGAAATCATTGAAGAGGCTGATAGACTAAAGATTAACCCTAAGAATATCGCAATAGAAATTACTGAAACATTCTTAATGGGTAACTTCTCATTAGTTAATGAAAAGCTAAAGCTATTAAAGGAAAAAGGATTCCATATTCACTTAGATGACTTCTGTACTGGTTATTCATCAATGCTTTATTTAAAGGATTTACCAGCAGATACAATTAAGATTGATAAGGAATTTACTAAATATGTTGAAACATCAAAGGTTCACATGAATATCGTTAGAGCCATCTGCTCGCTTGCAACTTCCTTGGATTTAGGTATTGTTTGTGAGGGTGTAGAATCACAGGCTCAATGCGATGTAGTTAGAAAGATGGGCTGTGATGTAATTCAAGGCTACTTAATTGGTAAGGCAATGCCATTTGAGGATGCTGTAGAGTTACTGAACAAATATAATGGAAAGCCTAGAGTTAAGTAAAGGAGGATAAGTAAATGTTTTTAGAAGCAACACAAGCCATGGAAGATGGCGCTGCGATCGTATTAACATGGGTATCAGTAGTTATAACTATTGTCCTAGCTGTAATAGTTTTACTCATCATCCGTAAGAATATCAAGATAGCAAAGGAAGAGCATGACATTATAGTTGAAAATGCCATTACAAAGCGTGCAATGGTTGATTCAATTAAGCAATACATCAAGAAGGTTGACCGTTTTGGTGCAATGACACTAATTTCAGTTGACGTAGATGGCTTCGCTGATGTTAACGAGGTATTCGGTGAAAAAACAGGTGACCAATTACTTAAGGAAATGGCAGCTCGTATTTTAAGAGTAAAAAACCTTCCGCCCTTTGCGTCTTTTAAGTATCCCGGTATCAGCTCCATACCCATAAACGACGGATAGTTATAACCTTCC
>JAZNYN010000184.1:0-4025 GCA_045594405.1 Anaeroplasma sp. | reverse complement strand
GTGATGGTGAGGTATTTACATATACTGGCTTAGAGGCTGAATATACAAAGAATAAATATGTATACCTAAATGATGAGGATGTATTCTTAGGTGATGATAATATCTATGTATCAACATATCCTAATATAACTCCTATTAATGCAGGAACATATACTATTTCATTAAGACTAGGCGAAATGACTTATGGCTTAGCTTCTAATTATGAAATTCAATTATTTGATAGCACTATAACAATCACAAAACGTGCTGTAGTGATTGCCCCTACAGATCAGGTAAGCACATATTCAGGTACTTATTATGAATATCCAATTACTGATTTTGGTATTGCTATTACAGAGGCAAACGAGGTTATTTATGATTTAATTTATGATTATCTAATTAATAACCTAACAATAGTAGTAAGCTTTACACAAGGTGGTGTTTCGATTAAGCCAAAGGATGTAGGAACATATAGCATTCATGTTAATGGTCATAATACTAATTCAGAAACAATGAATAATTATAGTATTACTTATTCTTCTTTAGCAGCTGAATTAGAAATTATTAAGAGAAATGTTTCTATTGCCGCTATTGATCAAGCAGATTATACATATAGTGGTCAAGCCTATACTTATCCAAATTCAAGCTTCGTTATTTATGATAATGGTTCATTAGTTACTACAACTCAGCTAGTAGATGGTTCATCTATTACAGTAGATGTTATTTACAAAAATTTAAGTGATGAAATTATTGAGCCTATTAATGCAGGAAGCTATAAGATTTATATTAACGATGTAATTTTCAGTGATCCATTAAAGGCTAAGAATTATCACGTTGATTATTCAACTATTGCGGCTACATTAAATATTATTCCAAGAGATGTAGCTGTTAAGCTTCAGGCTATTGATGATAAGACATATGATGGTAATGCTTATACTTATGATTCATCTAGCTTTGTAGTATATATGGATAATGGCTCATTTGTTAATAAGACTGAGTTATTTAATAATGAGGTATTAGATTTAGAGGTATTCTATACCTTAGGTGGTTATAGCGATGTACGCGTTAATCCAAAGAATGCAAATACATATTATGCTTATATTGAGGCTGTTAATACTGATGCATTAACATCAAGCAATTATAATATCAGCTATTCAACAGAAGCAGAAAAATTTACTATTGAGAAATTAAGTATATTAGTAATGCCTAAGCTTATCGATTATACTTATGGTAGATTTGATGGTACTGTTAAGACATTAAATTATGATCTTAATGATTCTTGGAAATACGTAGATGAGTATACAGCAAGCTCTAGCCATAAGAATTATGTAGGTAATACGCTACTTAATGGTGATTTATTATCATTTGATTGTATTACTAATCCGGCATTATTTATTAATGCAGGTGATTATACAGTTTACCTAAATAATTTAGCATTTACTCCTGGTGAAATTGATGGTAGTGTAGATAATTACAAGATTTATACATATACTGAAACTGCCTCAATTGATAAGGCTGATATAACATTAGAGGCAATAGCTACTAGCGATACGATTTATAACGATAATATTTATTATTATCATGGTGGCTATAGAGTAACAAGAGTAAATGATGAGGATGTAAATAGAAGCACATTATTAAATGGTGAGTATATTTACTTGAAGGTAGATTATTATGATGTAAATAGCATCAAGCATACAAGTGTTAAGAATGCTGGTTCTTATAGGATTGTAGCAAGTGGAATTGAAACATCTGATTCTACAATTGAGCAAAACTATAATATTACTTATAGCCAATATAGCTATAGCTTTGAAATAGCTAAGCGTGAAATTAAGCTTTCTCCAGTTGGCTCAGAAAGAGCATATTCTGGTGAGGAATATATGTATGGCAACCAATATAGTTTAGAAAATCCAGATATGAATAATGACGGATACAGCTCTTTATTAGCTTCACATTCGTTATCAATAAAGGTATACTTCATTGATTCATATGGTAATTTCTATGGACATGGTTATAGTAGTAATCCAGTTGATATTGGCTTATACACTATCATTATTGCAGAAGCTAATATAACTAATGGAAATGGCGATAATGTTAATGATAATTATGAATTCCTAGAGCATTCAACTGCAACATTAGAAATTAGTAAATATCAGGTAACAATTAAAGCTAAGCCACAGGTAAAGGAAGCTTATGATGGTGAGGCATTTGTATATCCAACTGCAACATTAGAAAATCCATATACTGGTGATGAATATTATAAGAGCATTGAGGGTGTAGAGGTTCTTGATGGTTCATTTGTTAAGGATGATAGTATTCAAATCCTAGTAAAATATGTTAATGTTGAAACTGGCCAAGAGGTTGTAGATGAATTTGGTAGATACATCGCACCATCTAATGCTGGTCAATATTACATAAGAATTATTAGCCATAACATTCTTAATGCAGCTAATGAAAATTATGATATAGCATACGAAAATTCTGATGATGTTATTTTAACAATCGGAAAGCGTACTGTTTATTATAGAGCAAGAATTGCGAATAATTTAACATTCAACTTTGAAGCTCAGGGTATTTCTCCATATGCTGTATATGCGGGAGCATCTACAGATAAGGCTTTACATTCATTAGTAGGTAATGATTCATTTGAATTTGATTATACAGTTACTGATAGAAATGGCTTTAATGTAGAAATTAGAAATGCAATGACTTATTATCTTAACATCATTGAGGACTCAATAGTATTTACTGAGGGTCTAGCATCTAACTATAATTTAGTTATTACCACTGGTACATTTACTGTTAGTAAGCTAAAGATTACAGTCGCATATAGTGGCAATGAAAAGACATATGATGCAGCTGCAATAGAGGTTAATGATGAAGATTTTACAATTACTGTTGATAGTACTGGTAATCCTTTAGGCTTAGATTTTAATATTCTAGAATTAAATGTAAGCCATAATGAGATGACTGTTAATATTGATGATTGTATCAATGCTGGTAAATATACAATATCAGCAAGTGAGATTTACTTTGTTGGCGAGGATGAAGGTAATTTCAATATTACCTACACTTCAGGTGATTATATTGTTAATAAGGTTGTATTAAATGTAGTCTTTAAGGATCTAAGCTTTACTTATAGTGGTAAGGAAATAGCTTATGATTTAGTTAATACAAGAACAATAGATGGTAATGTTGTTAATAATCAAATTATTAAGGTTCATGCTAAATTTACAAGCGTTGATTTAGTTAACCAAGAGGTTATCTTATCAACAGAGAAGCTTCCAGTTCATGCTGGAACCTACACAATTGAATATTTAAGCTATGAACAATATGATCAGTTTGGAGTATTAGAGGATGCCTCTGGTCTAAATTACATTATCGAGGCACCTGAGCCTAAGAGTCTTGTAATTAATAAGGCTATAGTCTATATTTCAACAAACGATGTAGAATATATATATGATGAAAATCCATATATTTATGATACGTCAAATTATACAAAGGATTCAGGACTTACAAATGTATATCATGATACATTTAAATTTAATGTATATTATGTTAATGAAGCTGGTGACGTTGTAACGGATGATATAGGTAATAAAGCATCTCCTAAGGATGCCGGAACTTATGATATTAGAATCGATTTAGCCTCATTAAAGCAAACATATAATGGCAATACAACAGTATATGATGATTATGTTGTTTATGAAAATGAAGGCTCAATAGGTAAGCTTCATATCTATAAGGCTAATATTAATATTGAAATAACTAATACATCTTATGTTTCAATATATGGTGATAATCAAGCTATTTCATATATTTGTTATGACGATGAATATAATAGCCTACCTACAGGATATACAGTAACTCCTATTTATAGCTATCTAAATGTTAATAATGGCTTATATGTTGATGAGCCTATAAACGTGGGTATATATAAGGCAGAGGTAGTTGATTTTATAATCAAATATAATAATAGAGATATTAATAAAAATAACTATCAAATTACAGTTATTAATGTTGATGCTATTCGCTATGAAATTATT
>JAZNYN010000183.1:0-4123 GCA_045594405.1 Anaeroplasma sp. | reverse complement strand
TATTCAGAATTATCAAAAACATGGCTTTGGTATATGGGCTATAATCTTGAAGGAAACAGGCGAATTTATTGGTGACTGCGGAATAACCATTCAAAATATTGATGGGGAATTTCTTCCTGAAATTGGGTATCACATTCATAAGCGATATTGGAGACAGGGTTTTGCAAGTGAAGCTGCAAGAGCTGTTAGAGATTGGGCGTTTGAAAATACGGAATATGATTGCCTGTACTCCTATATGAAATATACAAATGTTGGATCATATTCTACTGCCATTGCAAATGGAATGAAAAAGGTAAAGGAATACCCTGATGAAAAGAATAAGATTTCTTATGCATATGCGATAACACGAGAAGAGTGGAGTTTACTTAACCGATAAGTTCCTATTTATGAACTTTAAATCGTTTCATTATTAAACGACTTACTTAAAAATTATAACAATAGTATCGTACCTTACCATTTAGTATTAAAGCCTTGATAATTTTTCAAGGCTTTTTTTATTTATATTTGAAGTTTTTAATAATTGGTGTTATAGTTAAGTTGGTGATATATATGTTCGATAAATTAAAAGCAAATATTCTATTTAACAAGCTATTAAAAAGACCCAACATAAACAAGGCTTACAAAATGGTTCCTGAAACTGACTCCTGGTATAATACCATTAAAACTGTTCATAAATCACTAGCTGAAATTAAAAAGAACAATCATGAAATTCTTGAAATTAAAAGTATTGATAATTTAAAGCTAAAAGGTATTTACTATCCTAACAATAGTACTACTACTGTTATCTGTGCTCATGGTTATACATCTCATGCTGAGCGTGAATGGGCATTCCCAGGATTATTTTACTTATCATTAGGCTATAATGTATTAATTCCATATCAAAGAGCACACGGATTAAGTGAGGGAAAATATATTTCCTTTGGAGCATTAGAAAATCTCGATATGATTGATTGGGTTAATAAAATAAATAGCATTACTCCTAATGGAAATATAATAATTCATGGACTAAGCATGGGTGGAGGAATCGTTCTTGATTTATCAAACAAAAAAATAGATAACGTTAAATGCTTAATATCAGATGCACCAAGTGTTAGTATATTTTCATTTTTCAATAATGTATCAAAGCATGTATTTAAGGATAAATCAGATAATATTATGACTTATATCCTTAAGCGATTTATAAAGAAATTCGGGTATGATGCAAAGGAATTTGAAGCAATGGAGATTGTAAAAAACAGCAAATACCCAATTCTTCTATCTGCTGGTAGCCTTGAAAATTTAGAAGTGATCTTCAATAAGATTAAAAATAATAATCCTAATGAAACAGATGTTATTATTTTACCAGGCTGTAACCACGGTAATGGAATGTACAAGCAGACTGAACTATATCAAAATAAAATCAAGGAATTTATTAATAAGTATATTTAACTACTAAAATACCTCGATCAATTTCGAGGTTTTTTTGTATTTAAATCAGTTTTCGAATATTATTTTTACTCATTCTTGAATTTAATTTCATATAATAGTATACTTTTAAAAGCTATTTATATATAATATAAATAATTAGTTTTATAGGAGTTTTTATATGGACAATAAGTTACAAAAGAAATATGGTCTATTTATGGCTATATGTATGGTTGTGGGAATCGCAATTGGATCAGGTGTATTCTTTAAAGCACAGGATATGCTTAAATATACTAACGGTAATGTATGGCTAGGTATACTAGCATGGCTATTAGGTGGTATCGTTATGATTATTTGTGCATCTGTATTTGCTAACTTCGCAACTAAATATGAAAAGGTAAATGGTTTAGTTGATTATGCTGAGGCTATAGTTGGTAAAAAATATGGATTATTAATGGGATGGTTTGTATCTACTATATACTATCCAGCAATGACTGGTGTTCTTGCTTGGGTATCTGCTAGATATACATTAGTTTTATTTGGTTCATCTGAGATTACTGGTGGATTATGTATGGCACTTGCAGGAACTTATTTAATTGCAGTATATGCACTTAACACATTATCACCAAAGCTATCTGCAAGGTTTCATATTTCATCAACAGTAATCAAGCTTATTCCACTTGTCATAATGATTATAGTTGGCTCAATAGTTGGTCTTGTTAACGGTAATACAATAGAGGCCTTCAAGCAGGCTACAGAAGCAACAAGCTCAGGAAGCCTATTTGCAGCTATATGTGCTGGTGCCTTTGCATACGAGGGATGGGTGATTGCCACATCAATTAATTCTGAGGTTAAGGATTCTAAGAAGAATCTACCAATTGCCCTAGTTATTGGTACTGCAATTATCATGATAATTTATATATTATACTTCGTCGCACTTACTGGTGGTGCATCAGTTGACTCATTAATTAATGAAGGCTCAACTACAGCATTCACAAACATCTTTGGCTCTGTTGGTGGAACTATCCTTAATGCATTTATCGTAATCTCATGCTTAGGTACACTTAATGGCCTAATGGTTGCATGTACTAGAGGAATGTATTCAATTTCTATAAGAATGAATAATAAGCGTGCTGAGCTTATTAATCAGGTTGATGCTAAAACTAACATGCCTACTAATTCATCTATCATTGGACTTTTACTTGCAGCATTATGGTGCTTCTACTTCTATGGTGCAAATCTAAACTCTACACCATTATTTGGAATATTTAGCTTTGATTCATCAGAGCTTCCAATTATCACAATCTATGCAATGTATATTCCAATCTTTATAATGTTTATTATCAAAGAGGGTAAAAACAATATATTTAAAAATATTGTTCTACCAGTTTTAGCGATTATTGCTTCATTATTTATGGTGTTCTGTGCTGTATATGCACATGGTGTTTCACCATATCTTAACGCATTAGAAAATAACACCTTCTCATTCCCAATTCTATTTTATTTAATAATCTTTATTGTTATTATGGGCCTAGGTGTATTATTTATGTTTCTTAAAACTAAAAACAAAAAAGAACAAAGCAATGACTTAGATTCGAACCAAGATTAATCTTGGTTCTTTTTTTGTCCATATTCGATATTATTCGAAATTTCATACCAAATATGGATATCACATAACTTATTCATTTAACTTTAAAATAACTATTGATGGTATAGAAACAGTTTTAACTACTAACCGTATTTTTTCTGAAAAATAGGAGGTTCATTAATATAAAGCTTCCAATTTCTGAATATATTCATAGAAATGTAGTTATCGGATATAATCCACATACATACGATGTACTTGTATATCATCTAGGAAATACTTTACCATATCAAAATGATGCGAAGAGGCTAGAAAAACAATTAAATCTTAATTCAAAAACATCAGATGATGAATTTAGTATTAATCCTGATAAATTCTAAGATGCAAAAGGGGATTTCAAATAACGAAATCCCCTTTTTTTTACTTCAAATATTTATCTCCAAATTTTTCAATAACGTAATCTAAATCCTTATCTCCTCTACCAGATAAACAAACTAATATAGAGCCATGACTTCTTTCCTTTGTTAGCTTCATTGCATACGCAACTGCATGTGATGATTCTAAAGCTGGAATAATTCCTTCATATTTAGAAAGAGTAAAGAAGGCCTCTACTGCTTCATCATCAGAAATAGTGTCATATTTAACTCTACCTATATCATGTAAAAAAGCGTGCTCTGGTCCTACTGATGGATAATCTAGTCCAGAAGCAACTGAATAAACCTCGTCAGGCTCACCGTTTTCATCCTTAAGCATAATAGAATTAAAGCCATGCATTACACCCTCACTACCAAATTTCATTGATGCAGCATGTAAACCCTTAATTGCACCCTTACCTAGTGGCTCAATACCAACTATTTCTACGCATTTATCATTTAAAAATGGAACAAACATACCAATTGAATTAGAACCACCACCTACACACGCACAAACAACATCAGGAAGCTCCCCTGTCATTTCTTGAAATTGATCACGTGCCTCAATACCAACTATAGTTTGGAAATCTCTAACCATCAATGGAAATGGATGTGGACCTAATACAGAGCCTATACAATAAATAGAATTTTCATAATCCTCTGCATAAGCCTTAAATGCTGAATCAAGTCGGATCGTAGCCATGTCGTTCTGTGAGCCAAG
>JAZNYN010000182.1:0-37137 GCA_045594405.1 Anaeroplasma sp. | reverse complement strand
GTAATACTAATATGATTGCCCCAATTGAACAGGTAGGTATTTTATATCTTGATAATGATGGTAATGCTTATTATTGTGATGATATTAGTGATAGAGTCCTTTCTGATAATAGCAATTGGCAACATGAGGTATATTTAAATGAATCACACTTCAGTCCAGTTGAGCTTGATATTACTGTTTTTGATATACTTACAAATGAGGAATTAGACCAAAGCCTTGTATGGAATTATTCACAAATTTCTGCAGTATATAGTGATGGCATATTTACTATGACTAAAACTGTTATGAGAGAAGCACCATTATTTTATGAGCTTGTTGATAAGGATGGTAATTTGCTTTATACATATGAGGGTAACTATTGTTTAGATGACTGGAATTTAGTATATCCAGATCACCATAGCTATATTTATACTAACTTTGATGGTATGCTTGTTTCTGGTATTTTTGGCAACAAACAAAAAAATTGCTTCTATCAAGATTCAATCACTTTAGATGAGCTAGAGTACAATGGTTCGTTCTATACCTGTGATCCTATAGTTGTTAATACTGATACCTTCTTATCTACATTGTTAATTCAAAGGGAAAATGGTTTTGAATATCTACATTCATATTACAACCCTGTTTTAATAGATGATGAATTAAATCTTGTTCCAGTCTTTGAAGCGATGGGTTCAGCCTATTTTGAGCTAGAGGCTAATGTAGAATATACACTAAAATTCAATGACGAAACATTTATCTTTACTCCATCAGAAAAAGAAATACTTACTGGTACTGTTTTTGTTGGTGAAAGAGAAATAGATTACGTGTCAATAAAGCTTCCAGAGAAAGCGTATGTGCAATATAGTGGAAATCTATGCTATTACCCTGATGAGGAGGGTATTGCATATGTTCCTAGATTTGAAGACAATTTTAGTTTGGTAGCTCATCAAAATAATTATATGGTTCAGTTTAATGTATATAGTGATCAAACAGAAATAACTGTTAGTCCGATATACGCTTTTAAGGATATGTATTTCTATGAGGATGAAACAATCAAGATTGTAAACTCTCAGCCTGATTATAACTATTATGCATTTATTAATATAGATGATACAACACCATTACAAACAAATCTAAAAGAGCTAAAAAATTCATCAAGCTATGATGTAGATGATAGGCTTATTATCACTTTAAATGATTTAGTATATGATGAAGAATTAGGTATGTATGCTTATGACCTAGAGAAGCAATATGATTATGTAATTACTTGTTCAAACACTGATGTTAATAGTGTAAAATTCTCAGATGCAATCGTAAACATGGATAGCTATGAAAAAAAGATTTTTGTCAATGAGGGTACAACACTTAGCTTCTATGGTAATACAATAACTATTTCTGGATATGAATCTAAGCATTTATATCTTGAAATGAGCGGAATTAACATGCACATTCACGAACAAGATTAATTATCTTTATTAATAATTTTTAAAAAGTTATAGGTATTGGTAAGTATTATAAAAAAAATAGTTAATCCAAGACTCCTATCCATACGTCTATAAGTGGGCTCGTTATGAGCCCTCTTTTCTTTATATCTTAAATATTGATTATGAGCTGTAGGATCAAATAAATAGATAAGTATAATAATTAAAACAGAATCAAACACTATTTCTCTTGGCCGTATTGTTATGGCGGTATAATCGAAGTTATTCTTCACTAGGTTTAGGGTATAGGTGTAGGCAACGTTTGTGAAAAGCACTGTAGCAAAGGGGTCCATGTAGATTGATAATACCGATACTGTAATACCACTTACTAAAGCCGCGTAATAGGCTGAAATTTCGCTTATTTGGATATCCTTGATAACAAGTGCCTCATTGTATAAAAGAAGCGATATGACGATATCTGAGCCGAATTGAGATATTACTCCAGCCTTTGCACCTGAGATAATATTAGGCATAATATGGCTTCTATCAAGATAGGCATGATATTTAATATCCCTTTGCAATGCTAACACCTCTAATTAATATATGTGAAATTGTAAGATTTGCAATTAATTATTAAAAATAATCAATAATTATGATATAATTAAATATGAGTTAAAAGGGGGCTAAAACAATGAAATTTAGTGAATACAAATATGAAAGACCAAATATTGAAGTATTATGTCAAAGGCTAGAGGAACTAACTATAGTTGTAAAAGAAGGTACTGATATAAAGGCAGTAAAGAACGCTATTGATGATATGAATAAGCTTTCTACAGAGTTTTCTACAAGCTCTAATCTTGCTTTTATTAGAAATTCTATTAATACAACTGATGAATTTTATGAGGCAGAAATTAACTTCTTGAATGAAGAGGGTGTAAAGCTATCTGAAAAGCTAAATGCCTTTAATAAGGTATTAGTTAATCATCCACTAAGAAAAGAGCTAGAGGCTATATATGGTGATTATTGGTTTAAGAGAATAGAGCTTTCTTTAAAGTGCTTTGACCCATCAATTATGGAGGAGCTTGTTGAGGAATCTAAGCTTACTATTGAATATGATAAGCTTATGGCTTCTGCTCAAATTGAGTATGATGGCAAGGTAAATAATCTATCTCAAATGGGTAAATATACTACATCTGTTGATAGAAGGGTTAGACTAAAAGCATATGAATTAATCAATAAGTTTATTGATGATAATGGTGAGGCTATTGGCAATATTTATGATAAGCTAGTTAAGCTACGTCATAATATGGCATTAAAGCTTGGATATAAGAACTTTATTGAATTAGGCTATGCAAGAATGGGAAGAACTGATTATGATGCTGAGATGGTAGAAACATATCGTAAGCAGGTATTAGAATCAGTAGTACCTGTAGCTCACAAAATTATTTTAGAAAATGGTAAGAGAATTGGAATTGAAAACCCTAAGTTCTATGATCAATCATTAGAATTTTTAGATGGTAATCCAACTCCTAAGGGAACTAAGGATGAGCTAGTTAACAAGGCTTTAAGCATGTATACTGAAATGTCACCTGAAACAAAGAGGTTCTTTGAGTTTATGGTTGAGCATGAGCTACTTGATTTAGAATCTAAGCCAGGTAAGCAAAACGGCGGCTATTGTACATATATTGATGGCTATAAGTCACCATTTATTTTCGCAAACTTTAATGGTACATCTGGTGATGTTGATGTATTAACTCATGAGGCTGGTCATGCATTTATGGCATATTGCGCTAGCGAGGCGGTAAACAATCCAGACCTAATTTGGCCAACAAGTGAAGCATGTGAAATTCACTCTATGTCTATGGAATTCTTTGCATATCCTTGGATTGATTCATTCTTTGAAGCTGATACTACAAAGTATAAGATTTCTCATATGAATGGTGCAATTACGTTTATTCCATATGGTGTATGTGTTGACCACTTCCAGCATCTTGTTTATGAAAACCCTGAGGCTACACCAGCTCAAAGATTAGAAATGTGGAAGAACCTAGAGAAGCTATATACTCCATGGCGTGATATGGAGGGCTTAGTAGCTTATGATAAGGGCTGCTTCTGGTATCGTCAGGGACACATTTTTAGTAGTCCATTCTACTATATTGACTATACCTTAGCACAGGTATGCGCTTTAGAATATTATTTAAAGAGCTTAGAGGATCGTAAGGCAAGCTGGGATAGCTATGTTAAGCTATGTAAGCTTGGAGGTACAAAATCATTCCTAGGCTTAATTTCTGAGGTGGGAATTAATAACCCATTTATTGATGGTTCAATCAAAAAGATTATTGATGGATTACTTCCAGTTATTGAAAAATTAAAATAAGAGGAGAGGATTCTTTTGTTAAACGAAATACAAAAGTTCCGTAAGGGGTTAAAGATTACCCAGGAGGAGCTAGCAAAAAAAGTCGGGGTCACAAGACAAACAATCATTTCGATTGAGCAAGGAAGATATATAGCATCATTATCATTAGCTTTAAAGATAGCTAATGTCTTCGGTGTGACTGTAGAGGATATATTTACCCTAGAGGAGGACGACTAATATGTTAAACTTAGAAAAGGTTAGAAAAGAAATTAAAAGTAGAATTATAATGCTTCTAATATTTATGGTGCTACCTATTATTTTAATTTTAGCACTTCAAATAATTGAGGTTAAGGATTTAATAGATAATCAATCACAGCCTATTTATGATTTATTTGTGTTTAGATATATTATTTTAGGCTTACTTGAGGCATATATTATTGTAAATATCTATAAGGCTTGGAAGGTATTAAAAAGTGATGAATATGCTGAGGATTACCTAATCAAGAAGAATGATGAAAGAAATACCTTTATAAGCCTAATGGCCTATAAGAAGACATCAAGATTATTAATCATCTTCATCCTTATGATTATGATTGGTACAGCATTCTCATCAAGAGAGGTATTCTATACTTGCTTCGGTATTGGACTTTTAAATGTTGTTACATACCTAATTGTTAAGCTAGTATATAGTAAAAAATATTAATAAGGGATTGATATGCTTGTATATTATTGAGGTATTAAAGGCAGTACTTTTTGGAGTTGTTGAGGGAATTACCGAATGGCTACCGATTAGCTCAACTGGTCATCTAATTATTTTAGAGAATATATTAGATGTTAAGACTTCCTATAATGGTGAGCTATGGAGCTTGTTTTTAGTAGTGATTCAGCTAGGGGCAATTTTGGCCGTAGTTACTGTATTCTTTTATGATTTATCACCAATAAAAAAGGATAAGGAAAAAAGATTAGATATCTATAGGCTATGGTTAAAAATAGGTGTTGCAATTATACCATCAGTAATATTAGGCTTATTATTTGATGATTATTTAGAATCTAAATTATATAATGCTGTAGGAACCGCTACAGCATTATTTTTTTATGGAATAGTATTTATTGTTGTAGAGATATATGATAAAAAAAGAAAAGCTAAAAGAAAGGAAATTTCTGATATTAGCTTTAAGGATGCGTTTATTATTGGTTTGTTTCAAGCTCTCTCCTTGATTCCTGGAACCTCAAGAAGTGGAATAACTATAATAGGAGGAATGCTTCTTTTATATAGCAGAGGTGCTTCGGCTAGATTTTCATTTTATCTTTCTATTCCTACTATGCTTGGGGCAAGCATGCTTAAGCTTTTTAAATTTTATTTAGCTGGTGGCGTACTGGCTAGATTAGATATCTACTTTATATTAATAGGAGCGGTCACTGCATATATAGTATCATTATTTGTTGTTAGATTATTGTTATCCTTTGTTAATAATCATGATTTAAAGGGCTTTGGATATTATCGTATAATTTTTGGAACAATAATTTTATTGTTATATCTTAATAATATAATTTAGTGTAATTTGTGTTAAGTTTTGTTATAATGTGTATAAAGAGTAGGTGATACCATTGAAAAAGATTTTAAACTACATTCATAACGATTTGTACTTTGAAATAATTTGCTTTTGCTTATTGATAGTAAGCTTTTGCGTGGCCCCTATAACAGAGGTTTTTGAGGGTTTCTTTAAGATATTAACCTCTCCAACTCATTTACTTACAGATTTTGTGTTTATTGGTGGAATAGGTGGAGCCCTTCTTAATGTGGCAATTGTTATGAGCTATAACATATTCATTATTAGAGCGTTAAAGATTAAAATGTCAGGTCCAGTATATTCATCTCTATATATTATTGCAGGCTTCTCATTTTTTGGTAAGACTGTGATTAATCTAGTTCCTATATATACTGGTGTATGGCTATTTGCAAGATTTAAAAAGGTCCCACTAAAAACGTTAATTATCTCACTTTTACTATCTTCAGGTATTTCACCTTTAGTTAGCTTAATAATGTTTGGGGTTGGGTTGCCTCTTTATGTAGGTATTCCTCTTGCGATAGTATGTGGTGTTCTTGCAGGCTTTATTATTCCAGCATTTTCAGCCCATACTATTATTTTCCATGAGGGCTATAATCTATATAATTCAGGCTTTGCGATAGGTGTAATAAGCATAGTGTTTTATGCTGTTTTATCTGCGTGTGGCTTAAGCATTAAGCCGCTTGCTTTCTATGATACTAATACATCCTTGGTGCTTTTAGTAATCCTTTTGACATTGTCAGTATCTAGTATTATTGCTGCTTTAATTGGTGAAAAGGGTGTTATTAAAAAATGGATATCTCTTCATAAAACCTCTGGTAGACTAATGACTGATTTTATACGTGAGTTTTCAGTAGAGACGGTTTTATTTAATTTTGGTATATTAGGCTTATTCTTTACAGGCTTATGCTTAATATTTAAGGTTCCTATTAATGGTTTGATATTTGGTACTATTTTATCTAACATGGGATTAGCAGCGTTTGGCCTACATCTTTTAAATGGACTACCTGTATGGATAGGCTGTGCGCTTGCAATTATAATGAAAAAGCTAATAGGTGGTAATTTTGAAATGGTATATCCAGATGATATATCAACTGTAATGGCTTTTATTTTCGCAAGCTGTCTTGCCCCAGTATCAGGAAAGTATGGTCCAATATATGGAATTATTGCAGGATTTATTCACATTTGTGTAATACCTTATGCAATACTATTGACAGGTGGTATCAATTTATATAATAATGGATTTGCTGCTGGCTTTGAGGCTTCAATACTTGCGGTATGTGGAGAGCAAATCTTCAATAAGGAAAGGAAAGGTCATTATGCAAAGAAACAATAAGATATGTAAGATAATAGAAGAGTTTTTATTGTATTTAATGGATAACGAATATTACGATGTTAATATAGATGTTAAGCAAACAGAGGAGGAAACAATCCTAACCTTCACTACTGGTGTATTATCTGATGATATAAAGGATTATATTTCAGAAAAGGTTATGTCTACTCCTAGACAATCAGAAATAGAGGAGTACTATTGGATGCTGATGGGTGAATCATCTTCAGCTGATGATTTAGATGTAATAGGCTCATTAGTAGATACAGTACAAATAGAAAATAATGGGCATAGCTCAATAATAAGGATGGTAAGATATGAAAATTAATAAGTCTTTTTGGATTAGATTAAGCATTATTTTGGTATGCCTAATTTCCTTTATTACTCTAGCAATAGTAGTTATATTAAATGATAAGAATCCTACTAGAGCTGATATAGCAATAAGAGATTTTGCATATAATCATCGTGGAGATGTGGGTGGCTTTATTTATTGGATAACAAAGGTATTTACACAGCTTGGTGATATTTGGGTTGTATTAGGTGTATTATTAGTTGTGTTAATTTTAACTAAGATGGATCATCGCTTTTTCTATATTGCCTTTACAATGGGCTTCCAATGGATAAGCAATATTGTCCTTAAGCTATTGATTGACAGACCTCGTCCAATAGAGGAATTAAGATGGTCAGTTCATACATCAACTAGCTTCCCTTCAGGACATTCAGAAACTGCAGGTGCTTTATTTACATGTATAATATTCCTATTATTTAAATCTAAACTACCAAAGTGGGTGAAGATTTTAGGCTATGTCATTTCACCAATATTAATTCTTACTGTTATGGCAACAAGAATAGTATTAGGTGTACACTATTTAACTGACACTATTGCAGGTGCTTCATTTGGTGTAGCTATTGCGGTTGCCTGTATGTATTTATATGAGTTATTTGAGGATGTTATTATTCCTAAGGTAACGGCTCGTATTGCTTTAAAAAAGGAAGCAAAGGAAGAAGCTTCGGAATAATCATTTCAATTGGTCAATAAGGCTTTGGATATCTAAAATGGTATAAAGCTTATTTTGATTAGAAATTATATTTAAATTAATTAGCTTGTTTAGTTCTATTGAAAGAGCCTTTGGCTCCATCAAAAGATACTGGGCAAGCTCTTTTTTCTTATATTTAATTAAAAATGTTTTTGCGTTATTTATTTGATATTCATAGTAAAAATATTGGCAAAGACGCTTTTTATTTTCAAGGTAGGAAAGCATTAATAAATGCATTTGATTTTTGCGAAATTCATCAGATATAAGAGCTAGCAAATTTAACATAATTGTTTGGTTTGAATTGGCTAAAAATACTATATCCTCCTTCGTTATCATATCAATAGAAATAAGCGTTTGTGCATACATATTCCCTTCGTAGAAGGGAGTAGAGGAAAATAAGGATGACAAGCCAATAATATCACCCGCCTCATAAATGTGATTATTTTGGATTAAGGAACCCCGTTTAATAAATATCAAATGTGATACTAAATTAGACTTGTTTATTTGCTCTTTTCTTAGATATTCCTTCTTTATTATTTTGATATTTTTTTTAAGCCCTTCTATTTGGCTTTCTTCCATATTTTTAAACAATCTTTTCATAGTCAATTATTGTAAACTAATATCTTTAAAAAACAAGTCGAATACCGCCTTTAAATAAATTTTATATAATAAAAATTTATCTTTAGTTGTTGTATATGAGGTTTTTTTAATGTATAATAAGTAAATGACTTAAGTTTTATATAAAATATAAACTTGTTTAAATAGTTTAAAATGAATGGAGTTTTATTTATGAAGAATATTAAGAAGATATTTTTAGGTATTCTTGCATTTGTGGGTTTGTTAGGACTTGCAGCATGTAATAAGGATATCACAGGCGAGCTTTCAGTTGAGGCTGGAAGATTATCATTAGAATTTACTGCTGAATTTGAAGATGGTTCAGCTTTCGAAAGCGGTGAGGCTAAGGCATACATCGCATTATACAAGGGAGAAACTTATGCTGAAAAAAGAGACTTAACATTCAATGCATCATTTGTTGAATGTACTGTTGTTTTCTCTAGCCTAGTTCCAAACACAACATATACTGGTAAGCTTTATGTAACTGTAGATGGTGAAGCTAAATTAGTTGATGAGGTTGAAGCAACTACAACAGCTGCAGGTGAAACTGCAGAGGATCCTATTTTAGTTTCAACTGCTCAAGAGTTTAAGGATATGGCTAATGATGTTACTGCTTATTATAAGCTAGCTAATGATATTGATTTTAAGGGTGAATCAATTTCAATCTTCAAGTCAAGCAAGATTTTTAAGGGCAACTTTGATGGTGCTGGATATACTGTTTCTAACTTCGTATTAACATCTAACACATACATGGGCTTATTCGGATATATCGAGGATGCTACAATCGTTAATTTAAAGGTTTCAAATGTTACTGTTGATTTATCTTCAACAGGTCGTGGTGAAACTTATATGGGTGCTTTAGTTGGTAAGGCAATCAACTCAACTATCACAAATTGTCATTCATCAAACGTTAACTTTAAGTTCTCTGGTTATTCAACTGCAAAGGTTTCTTTAGGTGGCTTTGCTGGCAGATTACATTCTACAATCGTTGATAACTGCTCAACTGAAACTACTTCAATTGAAATTACTAAAGCACGTTTAAAGATGGCTGTTGGTTTATTCATTGGTAGAACTGAATCAACTACATTAGTTACAAATTCTCATGCATCTGGTACTTTATCTGCAAAGGTTTATTTTGCTTCAAACCAAACTGCAAGTGATCCAGATTATGTATATGTAGGCGGCTTCATTGGTATTAATGATGCTCCTAAGGCTATAGAAAATTGCTACACTATCGTTGATATTACAGTAACTGAGGATGCAAACAAGACAGATTCTTCATCTGTATCAGATACTCATGAATTAGCTGTTGGTGGTTTTGTTGGTGGTAACTGGCAAGGCTATTTAAATACTAAGAACTGCTTAGCTGTAGCTGATATGAACGTAACTACAAAGTTCTCTAAGAATTCTTATGTAGGTGGCTTCGTTGGTGTTATTAGTGCTTATAACACAAGCTTAGAAAACTCTGTATATGTTGCAAAGGAAAATGGTATTAACCTAACATGTAAGCTTGAGGGTGTTAAGGCATCTGCATTATTTGGTAAGCTAAATACTGAATCATTAGTTAACTTCGTTGCATATTCAAATTCAATCACTGCAACTGAAGGCTTAGAATTAGGCACTGTTACAGTTTCAACTGATTTATCATTCCTACCTGAGGCTTTACAAGAAGTAGCTTCAAGCTATCCTTTAGTAGGAGAAACAGAATAATATAATATTTGGTGTAAGAGGGGCTGTATGGTCCCTCTATGCTTTATGGAGGGCATTATGGGATTAAAGATATATAATTCATTAACAAATAAGCTTGAGGAATTTAAGCCTATAAATGGTAATAAGGTTAATATGTATGTGTGTGGTCCTACAGTTTATAACTACGCACATATAGGTAATGCAAGACCTGTTATTTTCTTTGATATGCTTAAGCGTTATTTAGAATTTTTAGGGTATGATGTTACATATGCATCTAATATCACAGATGTAGATGATAAGATTATTAATCGTGCTATAGAGGAAAATAAAACTGAAAAGGAAATTACAGATTTCTATGAGAAGGCATTCTTTGAGGCTGTGGAATTAGTTGGAAGTAAGAAGCCAGATTTAATTCCTCATGCAACAGAGTATATCGAGGATATGATAGCATTTATTCAAGCATTAATTGATGAAGGCTATGCTTATGAGATTGATGGAGATGTTTACTTTAGAGTAGCTAAGATTGGTGATTATGGTGTTTTATCTAATCAGGTTGGTGAGGATTTAATTGAGGGTGCTCGTATCAACGTTAACCTTAGAAAGGAAAACCCATTAGATTTCACATTGTGGAAGAAAACAGATACTGGTATTAAGTGGACATCATTATTTGGTGCAGGTCGTCCAGGCTGGCATACTGAATGTGTTGTAATGAATAAAAAGCTATTTGGTGGAGAAATAGATATTCATGGTGGTGGTATGGATTTAAAGTTTCCTCATCATGAAAATGAGATTGCTCAAAGCGAGGCATTATATCACAATCATTTAGCTAGATATTGGATGCATGTTGGACGCTTAGATTTAGGCGGTCAAAAGATGAGTAAATCCTTAGGTAATGTTATTTATGTTAAGGATTTAGCTGATAAGGTTGAGGGTATGATTTTAAGAAGCTTAATTTTATTCTCTCCTTATAGAAGCATGATAATGTATTCTGAGGAGCTAGTAAATCAATATAAGAAGGAATATGAAAAATGGCAAAGAGCATACAAGCAAGCATTGTATGAATTACAATATCAGCATATTCTTTCAGATGCTTTATCAGATAAGGACATTGAGGAATTTAAAGAATATATGAACCAGGATTTCAATGTTCAAAATGTATTAATGCTAATTAATCAAATCATTAAGGATATTAACACTACATTAAGAAGTAAGGAATATGATACATTAGCTTTAAAGGTAAATACCTTAAGGACTATCCTAGATGTATTAGGAATTAACCTATTTGTTGATCCTATGAATGATGAACAATTAGAAATTTATACAAAGTGGATGGAGGCAAGATTAAACAAGGATTTCGCAAGTGCTGATATTTATCGAGCTAAGCTTGTAGAGCAAAAGATTGTTTAATGGATGCAAACATTTTAAATGGACTAACATTAGCCTACGTTGGTGATGCTATATATGAAACATATATCAGACGTCACATGGTAGATGAGGGCTACACTAAGGTTAAGGTTTTACATAAGAAGGTTACAGAATATACCTCAGGTGCTAGCCAGGCTAAAATAGTTCATGAATTAATTAATAACGAAATATTAACTGAGGAGGAAGTGGGAATTTTTAAACGCGGAAGAAACTCTTCAGTTAATTCCTGTAGAAAAAACCTAAGCCTCCAGGAATATTTAGATGCTACAGGATTTGAAGCATTAATAGGATATCTATATCTTTCTGGAAAAATAGAAAGATTAGATTATATTATGGAATTGATTCTTAGAAAAAGGGAGGGTGATTTATAATGACTGAAAACTTAGATAATAAGGTTGAAGCATCAGAAGAAACTTCAAAGGCTACCCAAAGCGCTAAGAAAAAGAAAAAAATCTTTGATGAGAAAAATAACAACGAGCAAAAGGATATGATTAATATAGTTACTAGTGATGAGGTTTCATCTGAGATTGTTATCGAATCACAAGCTGAAAAAAGAAAACGCATAAAGAAAGAAAAAGCTGAGGCTAAAAGAGTTTCTAAGGCTAAGGCAAAAATGATTAGACGTCATCAACAGGGCTTAAGAAAAAAGAAGCTTACTATTTTAAGATATGATACTGATGTAAATCAAGGCTTATCTTTAGAGGCTGTTGAAAAGCGTACTATTGATGCGTTAGTGAATAAAACCAATGATAAAAAATCTAAGTCTATTGGTAAGATTATTATTACTAATGTATTTACATTCTTTAATATGCTAACGTTCTTGATTGCTGCATGCTTAATTTATGTAGGTGCATTTACTGACCTAGTATTCTTAGTAATCGTTTGTGCAAATATCTCAATTGGTATCATTCAAGAAATTAGAGCGAAAAAGACAATAGATAAATTATCACTTTTATCAGCACCTTCTGCAACCGTAATTCGTGCAGGTGCTGTAGAGGAGATTGCGATTGAAGAGGTTGTATTAGATGATTTAATTCTACTTGAAACTGGTAAACAAATTTGTGCTGACTCTATCGTTTTAGAGGGAACAATAGAGGTTAACGAATCATTATTAACAGGTGAAAGTGATGCAATCATTAAAAAACCAGGTGATCAGCTATATTCTGGATCATTTGTTGTATCTGGCAAATGTAAGGCTAGAGTAGATAAGATTGGTAAGGACAACTATATCGAGCAGCTTACAGGTCAAGCAAAGAAGTACCAAAAGCCAAAGAGTGATTTATTAAAATCATTGAATTGGATTATTTATGTAATGGCAGTCGTTATTGTTATTATGGGTGGCTTCCTATTTTATATTCAATTCTTCAAAAATGGTATTGATTTAACAACATCAGTTCGTAAGACTGCTGGTGCTATGATAGGCATGATTCCATCAGGATTATTCTTGATGACATCTATTGCCTTGATGGTTGGTGTTATTAAGCTTGCTGATCGAAACGTAATGGTTCAGGAGCTTTATTGTATTGAAATGCTAGCTAGAGTTAATTGTATTTGCTTAGATAAGACAGGTACTATTACTGATGGCACAATGAGTGTTAAGAATGTAATTGATTATAACACTGTATATGGTTTATCTACTAAAAATATAATTTCAGGTATACTAAATGCTTCTGAGGATACAAACCTTACAAGCGTGGCACTTGCTGAAAAATTTGGTACAGCAAAGAGATTTAAGTGTATTTCTTCAATTCCATTTTCATCTCAAAGAAAATATCAAGCTGTTACATTTGATAAATATGGAACCTTTATTTTAGGTGCTCCTGAATTTGTATTAAAGGATCAATTTGAATTAATAAAGACAGATGTTAACAAATATGCTGCGATGGGCTACCGTGTATTATGCCTTGCACATAGAGAGGGTATAATTAGTGATAACACTCTTCCTAATACAAAAATTGAAATTATTTCACTTATTTTAATTGAGGATAATATTAGACCAGATGCAATTAACACTATTAAGTACTTTAGAGACTCTGGTGTTTCTGTAAGAGTTATTTCAGGTGATAATCCTATAACTGTATCAAAGATTTCACAAAGAGCTGGAATCGAGAAAGCAGAGGATTATATTTCACTTGATGGCCTAGCTGATGCAGATGTTATTAAGGCAGCTACTAAATACACAGTATTTGGTCGTGTATCACCAGCTCAAAAGAAGCTTCTTATTCAAACACTAAAGGAAGAGGGCATGACTGTTGCGATGACAGGTGATGGTGTTAACGATATTCTAGCTTTAAAGGAAGCAGATTGCTCAATTGCTGTTGCTTCTGGCTCAGAGGCTGCTCGTAATGTCAGTCATCTAGTATTGATGGATTCTAATTTTGATTCAATGCCTAAGGTTGTTGCTGAGGGTAGAAGAGTTATTAATAATGTAACATCAGTTGCTGCACTATTCTTAACTAAGACTATATTCTCATTATTATTAGCTATTCAGGCTTTACAAACAGGTACTTATCCAATCTCTACAAATCAATTAATCATTATTGATTTCTTCTGTATTGGTTTCCCTTCATTCTTCTTGGTGTATGAGCCAAATAATAAGACCGCAGAGGGTAAGTTTTTATTTAATGTTTTAAAGAAGGCATTGCCTGGAGCTTTAGTAATATTGTTAATTTCACTATTAACCTTTGCGTTATCAGATGAGCTTCAGCTAGATGCAATAAGCTATTCAACTATTATCGTTATTGCTGCAACTCATACATGTATGATGGTGTTGTTTAAGACTTGTAAGCCATTTAATACATTACGTAGAACAATTTGTATTATAAGCTATACGGCATTCCTATTTGCAATAACGGTTATTCCGTATTGGCTAGAGTTTAGACCAATAGCTAGTGCGTTTGAATACTATTCAGATTATATAACCACAGAAATGATAACAAATTATCCAACTGTTGAGATAAGTAAGGATTCTTATTACGTTATTGATGGTAAGGTAACTAGCTATTATCGTAATCCTGATGAAAAGACAAATACAATAACTGCTTCATTAGTTGATGGTACATACTACTATAAAATTAATGATATAGTAACTAATGAAACTGTAAGAATTCCTTCAATTTCATTTGATGATGATGGATATGTTAATTTATTAGGCTATAAGCTAGATAAGGTTTTATCTTCAAATGAAAGCCTTACTTATGATGAAAATGGTTTAGTTTATATCAAGAAATCTAATGGCCTATTAGAGCCTGCATACATTACTCTTACTCAAAAGGATGATTACTACAAGTATTATCCATTGTACGGTGATACTACACCAGCTGTAGTTCATGTTTCAATATTACCTACTGTAGTACTTAAGGATGGAGAGCTTATCATTAATAATGAAACCTCTACAGAATACAAATATAAGAGTACTTTATCTAGCCTAGAGGATGCTAGCATCACAATCAATTTAAGCACTAATGAGCTATTGATTAATAATGAGCCTTTATACCCAACATTCGCAGATGGTTCTTTAGGTGAAAACTATAAGGTTTCTATGGCCAACATTTCAAAAGATACAGCTGGCTTTATATATTTAAACCCAATTTCTACGGGTATTCATATTACTGATGTTTATGGTGATATTTATAAGGATGGAAATCTAGTAACTGATTATTCTACTATTAATTATCGTTTACTAGAATGTGTGGATTCAAATGGCTTAGGCATTAATTTTGCTAACTTATCAATTATTCCTAATGAAACAAGCTATGACATTAGCACAGGAAGTAACAACCATAAGACAAATATTAATTTAGCACACAAGGATATTTGTCCAGAAATTTCTGTTACTGAATCAGGCAAATATATTATTAACGGATATTATACTTCATACGCTGCATCAACAGGAAGCTTAGATCCACATATGAACTCAAACCATTATTTAGTTTTAGGTGGTCAGGTAACTAACTTTAAGATTTCATCTAATGATATAATTGTTCAAAACGGTGGATTAGTTGAACCGTTGACATTAACAGGTTTAGTTTTCTTATTAGCATTATGCTTAGTTTCATCACCATTAATGTCACTATTAAATGGTATTATTCCTTGGTTTAAAAAGCAAATTTCTGTAATAAAAAATAGAATTGTTAAATAAGATTTAATGCGCTCTCTTCTAAAGAGAGCGTCATTTTTATACAAAATTTTACATTTTATTAAATAAATGGTATAATTTATTACGGTCAGAAGGGAGAGAAACTTATGACTTATAGAAGTAACTATGATTATAGATTAGAAGCTAAGAGAGCTTGTAGATCACATAATAGAAAATTAAGCTCTATATATTTAATAACTCTTGGATTGCCATTAGCTATAAGCATATATTTAAGCTATTATACGATGATTGAAGGCTATAGCCATTATTATGAAGCTTACACAAACGGCGCTTTATGGTTAGTTAATTTATTTTCAATTATATTAGCACCAGTTTATATGTACTCAAGTGTTATGATTAGTAAAAAGATATATCATAATGTTGAACCAGAGATAATGGATATCTTTAAGCCTTTTAATAAATACTTTAAGCTATTAGGCTTATATCTATGTATTTCTTTTATGGTGCTTATTAGCTGTGTAGTTCCGATTTTGCCGATTGTTACAGCATTAAAGTATTCAATGGCATTTTATGTATTGAGTGACAATCCTAAGCTTTCAATTATTCAATGTATGAAAAAAAGCAAGGAATTGATGTATGGGCATAAGAGTAGGTTATTTGGTTTATACTTTAGTTATTTTCTTCATTATGTTTTGGCATTGATAACATTTGGTTTTGCACTAGTATATTCATATCCAAGAATTATGCAGGCACAATGCTTGTTCTATTCTGATTTAGTTGGTGCAGCACCTAAAGAAAAAATTACTATAACACCAAATGAAATTCATGAAGAAGAGCCTGTAATCCAAGCACAAGAGGAGCCTGTAAACCAAGTAGAGGAGCTACAGCCTAGAAAGGATGCATCAGCACCTACCTTCGGCTCTTTATATAGTAATAACAAAAAGCCTTATCAGAAGGAAGAGGTGGAGACTGTTGAAAAGCAAGAGCCACCAAAAACAAACGCATTTAAAGAAACTAGTAAAAATCAATATGACTCTAGCTTCTTTGATGAAATAGATAATAGATTTAACTAAGAGGGGGATAATATGTTAAATTACAATTCACACATCTACGCAAGTGAGTATCGTAGAGAGGCCGCAGAAAAATGTAGAGCCTTCACAGGAGATTTAATTCTTATTTATATTATTTATGCAGTAGTATTAGGAATCGCATCTTCTTCAGGCCTTGCCTTATTTGTTACACCACACCTAATGTGCGGCTTTATAATTGCAATGGCAAGAGTTAATGCTGGTAGAAAGCCTGCCATTGATGATTTATTTACTGGCTTTAGCAATGGATATCTTACTACATTGTTAATATCTGTATTACAAGGTATATTTATTATGCTATGGACAATGCTACTTGTTATTCCTGGAATGATTAAGGTATATTCATATTCTATGGCATACTATATTCATTTAGATAGACCAGAATTAGGTGCTAAAGATTGTATTACAGAAAGTAGAAGAATGATGGATGGTCACAAATGGGAGCTATTCTGTTTAGAATTTAGTTATATTGGATGGCTGATATTAGTTGCCTTAACATTTGGTATTGCAGGCTTATGGGTTTATCCAAGAATGGAAATGGCTAGATATCTATTCTACCTAAAGGTAAGTGGAAAAGGCTTAGAGCAACAAAACGGACCACAACAAGAAGAAAGCACTCAAGAAAGAAAATATTCAACAAACAGTGATTTCTTTGATGACGTTGATTCAAAATTCTAATTAACGAAAAATACTTCATTTATACAGATTGTAGATGAAGTATTTTTATTTACTTATTTAGTAAATAATGTTATAATCTCACTAGAAAAATAAAACGGTGAGCGCTATGATTAAAATTTATGGTAAGAATTGCATTAATGAATGCATAAGAAGAAAAGCAAAAATTGAAAAGATTTTCCTATTAGATACAGTAGCAAAAAAGGATAACAAGTTTATTTTGTTATTACAGGATAGACATATTCCTTACGAGATTGTAGCTAAAGGGAAAATGGATAGCATATTTGGCTCTAACCATCAGGGCTATGGGGCATATCGAGAGGACTATAAGCTATATGATGAGAGTATTATCGATGAGCTTTATGGCGAGGGTATGAGGGTTGTTATTCTAGATGGAATAGTTGACCCACATAATTTAGGTGCTATTTTAAGAAGTGTTGATGCGTTTGCCTATGATGCAGTAATATTACCTAAAAATAGAAGTGCGAATATTACTGAAACTGTTGCTCATGTTTCTACGGGAGCAATTGAGCATGTAAAGATTGCCTATGTTAATAGTCTTAATACAATCGTTACAAGATTAAAGGATATGGGCTATTGGATTTGTGGAACAGATGCAAAGGGTGATACCTTAGCATCACAAATTGATCCTTCGTTAAGCCTTGCTGTAATAATAGGCTCAGAGGGATTTGGTATGTCTAAGACATTAGTTAATGCCTGCGACTACCTAATTACTATTCCAATGAAGGGACACGTAAACAGCCTAAACGCGTCTGTATCAGCTGGTATAGTTTTAGCACAATTAATAAAGCAATAAAGGAGAAAGCATGTATTACGTTGACTACAATGATTATGAGCTATTGTATTTAGTTTCAGAGGGTAGTGAACAAGCCTTCAATTTGCTGTGTCATAAATATAATGTATATATAAATAAGGTTGTAGGAAAAATTCATATTCCTATGTATACAAAGGATGATTTAGTTCAGGAGTGCTTAATTAAGCTGGTTGATTGTATCAATAGATATAATCCGGATTATAATAAGAGCTTCTTTAGCTACTTTAGTTTTATTATGCATCAAGCCATTTATAGGCTTATAAAAACCTCGTATTATCAGTCGTCTATAAGCATAGAAGATGGTATACTGTTTGATTTATCACCAAGAGAAAGCACTATGATAAGCATATATAGAAAAATGCTCGATAAGCATGATGATATTGATCTAATGATATTTGATGAGTGTCTTGTAGAGGGATTAAGCGTATCTCGATTTGCTAAAAAGCATAATCTTGAGTATAGCAAGATATATTACAGATATAAATGTATTAGAGAAGAATTAAAAAAATATTGACTATAGGTTCAAATTGTTTTACAATATTAATGAACCGAAAAAAGGTTTTTTATTTTTCGCTAAAAGGAGTGGATTTTAGGTGCGAACAAGAATTATATTAGTTTGTGAGGAATGTTTAAGTAGAAATTACACTACAACAAAAAATCCACAAAAAAATACCGAAAGAATAGAACTAAAAAAATATTGCAAGAGCTGCAATAAGTATACAATACATAAAGAAACAAAATAAAGGAGAACAGTAAAAATGGAAAATCAAAACGTAGAAGTAGTTGAAACTGTTGAAGAAAAAAAGGCTCCAGTTAGAAACGAAGTAAAGGCTAAGATTGAAAAGCAAATCCAAAAGAAGCATGCTAAGATGGAAGGTAAGTCTAGAATTGCAGAATACCTAAAGGAAGAGCACAAGTGGGAAAACTGGTTATTCCTAGTTGTATCTACTATCACTTTATTATTAGGTGTCCTAATTTTAACTGACGTATTAGTAGTTAAGGATACTATCCCTGTAATTGGTGATTATCCAACTGTATTTGCATGGGTTTTAGTAGTATTATCAGGTGTAGGTTTATTATATGCATTATGGCCATTCTTTAAGCCTGCATTCCCTGAATTCAAGAAGGTTACTTGGACTAAGGGCTTAAAGTTTGTAGGTAATATCGTTCGTGTATTCCTATATATCTTAATTTTCGCTGGTTTATTCTTATTATACGACGCATTCATTCAAGAAATTTTTGAACGCATCATGGCATAATTTATGTCAAAGTAAAATAAGATAAGGAGAGAATAAATATGAGTAGAAGATGGTATGTAGCAACAACATATTCAGGATTTGAAAATTCTGTTAAGCAAGACCTTGAACGCCGTATGGAATCAATGAATATGACTCACCTTATTTATCAAGTATTAGTACCTGAGGAGACTATTGAGGTAGTTAATAAGAAGGGTGAAAAGAAGGAAAAGGTTCAAAAGAGATTCCCTGGTTATGTATTCATTGAAATGGAAGTAGAAAAGGAAATGGACGAAAATGCCTGGTTCATGGTACGTAATACTCCAAAGGTAACAGGCTTCTTAGGTTCATCTGGTGGTGGTACTAAGCCAGTACCTGTACCTCGTGATGAGATGGATGAAATCTTGAGAACATTAGGTATGATCACTAAGCCTAAGTTTGAGCTTAACGTTGGTGAGCTTGCTCAAATTATCGATGGTTCATTCCTTGGTATGAAGGGTGAAGTATCTCAAATTAATGAAGATAAGGAAATTGTAACTGTATTAGTTGAAATGTTTGGACGTCCAACACCAATGGAATTCAAATTTAACCAAGTTAAAAAAGCTTACAATTAATTACTAGAGCTTATAATCTATAGATTATAGGCTTTTATTTTTTGAGTATAAAAATATATAAACAAAATTACAAATTTTATGAAAAAATTTATTGACTACTATTAATGTTTTTGTTATAATGTAAAAGCGTGCTTATGCATGCTGAGTGGGAGGACTATGCACTTAAGTAGTCTGTTGAACCACATCATTGAAAGAAGGAGGAAACGATTATGGCTAAGAAAGTTGTAAAGGTTGTAAAACTACAAATCCAAGCCGGCAAAGCTAATCCAGCTCCACCAGTAGGTCCTGCACTAGGACAAGCAGGTGTAAATATTCCAGGCTTTTGTTCTCAATTCAATGAAAAAACAAAGGATAAAATGGGATATGTGCTACCAGTAGTTATCTCAGTTTACGAAGACCGTTCATTTACATTCGTTGTAAAGACACCACCAGCATCTGACTTATTAAAGAAGGCTGCAGGTATTGAAAAGGGTTCTGGTAATCCAAAGAAGAACAAAGTAGCAACAATTAGTAGACAAAAGGCAAGAGAAATTGCTGAGATGAAGATGCCTGACTTAAATGCTAATGACATTGAGGCAGCAACTAATATCATCGCAGGTACTGCTAGAAACATGGGTATCATTGTCGAAGACTAATTCTAACAGGATGTTAATAGCATTCTAAATTTGTGGGAGGAATTCCCGCTAGACCACATTTTAGGAGGAAGAAATATGAAGAGAGGAAAAAAATACGTTGAAGCAGCTAAGCTTGTAGATAAGAGCAAGGCTTATCCAGTGTTAGAAGCATTAGATTTAGCTTGCAAGACTTCTACTGCAAAGTTTGATGCATCTGTAGATGTAGCATTCCGCTTAAACATTGATCCACGTAAGGCTGAACAAAACATCCGTGGTGCTATCGTGTTACCAAATGGTACAGGTAAGACTCGTAAGGTTTTAGTTTTATGTCGTGGTGCTAAGCAACAAGAAGCTACAGAGGCTGGTGCTGATTTTGTTGGTGAACAAGAAACTATCGACAAGATTCAAAAAGGCTGGTTCGAATTTGACGTTATCGTAGCTACACCAGATATGATGGGTGCTTTAGGTAAGTTAGGTCGTTTATTAGGTCCTAAGGGCTTAATGCCAAACCCTAAGACTGGTACTGTAACTATGGACGTTGCAAAGGCAGTTAAGGAAATTAAGGCTGGTAAGGTTGAATACCGTCCTGATAAGATTGGTAATATCCAAATGACTATAGGTAAGGTATCATTCGGTCCTGAAAAACTTAAGGAAAACTTAAAGGCTGTTTATGACGCTTTAATGAAGGTACGTCCTTCAACTGTTAAGGGTGCATATATGAAGAATGTTTCAGTTGCATCTACAATGGGTCCTGGCGTTAAGGTTGAAGTAGATTCAATCACTAGAAAGTAATTTAGATTACTAAAATTAAAAAATATTATAGCCGAAGACAGTAGGCGGGCGAAAAGCCCTTAATTTCTACCGAGGTATTATGATAAGAACTTGTACTAATCTTCTCATGCCTCGCGTGGGAAGATTTTTCATTATACAAAACGGAGGTGTACTGATGAAAGAAATAATTTTAGCTAAGCAACAAGAGGTTGCTTCAGTTGCTGAAAAAATTAAATCATCTGCTGCAGTTGTAGCTTTCAAGTATCAAGGCTTAACTGTAGAAGCTTTCCAAAATTTACGTAAGGAAATGAGAACTAACGGTTGTGAAATCAGCGTTATTAAGAACAACATTTCTAGACGTGCTGCAATCGAGTGCGGATATGAAGGCTTAACAGATGCATTTACAGGCCCTATCGCTATTGCATTCTCAGCTAATGACATGATTGCTCCAGCAAAAATTTTATTTGCTGCTGCTAAGGGTCCTGAGGCAAAGGTAGAGGTTGTAAAAGGTATCGTAGATGGTGACGTTTATAGTTTTGACCAACTAAAGACATTATCACAATTACCATCATACGAAACATTATTAACTCAATTAGCTGCTGGTATGATGGGTACAGTTAGCCAACTTGCTATTGGATTACATATGTTAACAGAACAAGGTCAAGAAGCTTAATTTTAAAATCAATTTAAAGAAAATAAACGGAGGAATATTAAAATGGCTAAATTAACAAAAGAAGTATTTATTGAATCATTAAAGGAAATGACTATTCTTGAAATCAAGGAATTAGTTGACGCTATGAAGGAAGAATTCGGTATCGATCCAACTGCTGTAGCTGCTGCTCCTGCTGCTGCTGCAACTGAAGCTGTTGCTGAAAAGACTGAATTTGACGTTATCTTAACTTCTGCTGGTGCAGCTAAGTTAAACGTTATCAAGGTAGTTAAGGAAGTTACTGGTTTAGGTTTAAAGGAATCTAAGGACTTAGTTGACAACGCACCAAAGCCTGTTAAGGAAAAGATTTCTAAGGCTGAAGCTGAAGAATTACAAGCTAAGTTAGAAGCTGCTGGCGCAACTGTTGAAGTTAAGTAATTAACATAACTAACAATAATGATTTAAACAAGACCAGAGCTTAGGCTTTGGTCTTTTATCTTAATTATGAACACACATTATTATTCTAAGGAACAAACAAATTTAGAGTCAAAACCACAAACCTATACCTTTAACTTTAAAAATAATACATTTACCTTTACTACAGATATAGGAGTATTTTCAAAGGATTATATTGACTACGGATCATTTGCGATGCTAAAGGCATTTAGACCTAATGATATTGATCTACCTATATTAGATATGGGTGCAGGCTATGGTCCAATTAGTATAGTTGTTAATAGGCTTTACAGCAAATGTGTATATGGATGTGAAATTAATGAGCGTGCATATAATCTTATGCTTGATAATATTAAAGCCAATAAATCACAAAACGTAATAGCATTACATAGTGACCTTTATGAAAAGGTGGATGATGATCAATTGTTTGCATCAGTGATTACTAATCCACCAATTAGAGCTGGTAAGGCGGTAGTTTATGCAATTTATGATGGAGCGTATAAGCATCTTGCAAAAGGCGGAGAGCTTTGGGTTGTTATCCAAAAGAAGCAAGGAGCCCCTTCCTCACAGGCATACCTAAAGGAGCTATTTGGTAATTGTGAAATCATTGAAAGAGATAGAGGATACTATATTCTAAAGAGTATAAAAAATGTATAGTAATAAGCTTATTTTTGTAAGCTTTTTCCTTTTTTCTATGATAAACTGCTCTAGGTGTTTACAAATGAATATATTATGTTATTATTGAATTATAATACTATACAATGCAAATATTATATAAGTAAGGAGATTTTTATGAGCAGCTTTAAAAATTTAAGAATTGTTGATAATTTTTATCAAACATCGTCATTTTTTCCTATGCCTACAATATTAATAGGTACTCTTGATGAAAATGGAAAAACATCATTTGGTGCATATTCATTATGCTTCCCATATTACATTGCCGGTAAGGATTATTATGCAATGGTATTAGAATGTAGAAACAGCTCTAATACATGTAAAGGAATATTAAGAACAGGAAAATGCACTCTTAATTTCCTACCTCACGATAAAAAATACTTCAAGGAAACTGTAAGATTAGGCTTCCCTGGTGACACACCTGAGGAGAAAATGAAGGATTGCTTCTTTACTCTAGAGGAAGGCTTAATGAAGGAGGAAAATCCTGATGGCTGCTACCCTAAGGTTATAGCTGAGGCCTTCCAGGTTTTTGAGTGTGAATGGGTTAAAGAGCTTGATAATGCTCAGGATGATAAAATCCAAGAGGAATATGATGGACCATATCACGATTTCAATGGTATAACTTCTAAATTCGGCGCACACTTTATTTTAAAAATTAATAAAATATTAATGAAAGAAAAGTATTATAATACTATAATTAATGGCGTTACTAAGAATGGATTTCCAAACGTTCCTGTAGATTACGGATATAGAGATTCTAAAAATTTCTGGTGCTCTATGTTTAAAAAGCCATTCTCTGAGCCTATTCCAAATAAAGAGGTAGATATTGAATCAGTTAAGTATGCGGCTAATAGAGCTGATGATGTTGTTAAGTTTTCAGATGAAGCCTGCAAGATGATGGTTAAGATTCCTAGAGTATTCTTATCATTAGTTCTAAAGGGCTGTGTTGAGTGGGCAAAGCAAAACAACTGTACCTTAATTACAGAAAAAGAAATGGCTATCATTAACGATAAGAGAAACAAGGAAAAGAAAAAATAAGCAATAAAAATTTTTAAGCACGTTATATTAGCGTGCTTTATTATTTGCTTGTAAAAATTACCATATTAATGTAAAATATACTAGATGGATTAAGGGGGGATAAAAATGCTAATGTATTTATTAATTATTTTTATTTCATTAGGTATTATTATGGGTGTAACTAGCTATCTATCATATGTAGGTATGCTTGACTATTCTATTAAGTATGTAATATTAGCTACTTTTATAATGTTTTTATTTGTGTTTGCAATCAATACAATCTGTGTTTGTGTGCCTAGATATATATGCCCTAAAAAATCAATGAACCCTGAAAAGAAAATTTATAAGGTATATAAATGGGAAGCAAAGTTCTATAATAAAATAGGTATTAATAAATGGAAGGATAAGATTCCTGAGCTAGGATGCTTAGCTGGCTTTGTTAAAACATCAGTTCAAACAACCGATGATCCTAGCTATCTATTTAAGTTTGCAGAGGAAACAGTATATGCTGAGGTTATGCATGTTTCTTCAGCAATATTTGGTTGGCTAATTCTATTAATACCACCATATGATTTAATGTTTAATATAACATTTTGGATTGCGTTAGTTAGCTGTGGATTAAACATCCTACCAATTTTTATTCAAAGATATAATAGACCACGCTTATTAAGAATGTATTATCGTGAGCTAAAAATTAGAAAGAAAAAGGAAGAAAAGAATGAACAAGCTTAATATATTAGTTGTTAATGATGATGGTATTAATGCTAAAGGAATAAAGCTTTTAGCAGGTGCCTTGACTAAATATGGAAATGTTATAGTATGTGCACCTGACAGCGGTAGATCAGCATGTGCTCACGCTATTGTTTTGCACGGAACATTAAGCTTTGACTTTGTTGAAAGAAAGGATAGCATAGATTGGTATGTAACAGATGCTATGCCTGCTGATTGTGTAAGATTAGCCTTGGATTTATTAGATACTAAATTTGATGTAGTATTTTCAGGTGTTAATAGCGGTCAAAATTTAGGTACTGATATTATTTATTCAGGAACAGTATCAGCTGCTCGTGAGGCTCATATTGAATATATTCCTGCAGTTGCGGTTTCTACTGACTTTGATGCTTGGGAAATTGTAGAAAATGAATTAGAGTATGTGTTAGATATGGTATTTAATAAGAAGCTTTATTCTAAGGATTATGTTCTTAACATTAATTTTCCTAACAAGCCATTTACTAAATCAGCTGGGTTTGCCACTGCCTTTCAAGGTGTTAAGAGATTTAAAACAGCCTTCTTAAAGAATAATGAAGGAAGATACATTAACACTGATAGCGACATTGTTTATGATACTAGAGAGGGCTCTGATGTGTATTTAGCTGAAAAGGGCTACACTACATTTGTTCCGTTAAAGGTTGAGCAAACAAGCTATGATTATGTAGAAGAAATAAAGAATAAACTAAACTAATCTCCTTGTATATAAGGAGATTTTTTATTGGTGTAATTTTGGTGTACGGAGCATGATAAATTAAGAAAAAGGCGGGTGTTATTATGAAAAAGAAATTATTTTTATTAAGCTTATTTGCTTTATCATTTATTTGCTTTGCAGGCTGTGGCAACGATGAAGGAAACAAAAACGAGGTATCAAAGGAGGAATATGAGCTTCAATATAATGCGGCTCTAGCAGAATCATTTTTAAACACAGAATATAATTATGATTTTAAATACGTTTATGTTGAAACATCTGAGGGAAAAGAAACAACAAATCCTAATTCTGATAATCCTATTGTTGTAAATATAGAACGTGGTTTAAATTGTGATGCTAGCTTTGATGCTGATAATAGGATATTTGATGAAATTGCTGAGGGTAATTATAATAATCATCTTGTATACTTTAATCAAGATGGTTATCCATATACATATTCAGGTGGTAATAAATATTTCCAAAATTATTCAGTTGAATGGAATGTAGAGCATAGATTAGATAACTTCTTATCAACAGATAGAATTCCAGATGAGGCAAGATATTATGTAGATGGAAATAGCTTTACTATTGAAGCACATACAGTTATTCACAACATGATGGGTGATGCTGAGTACGGTACACAAGATATTACACAAACACTTACTATTACATTTAATAGTGATGAAATCACTGCGGTGAGTGTGTTGGTTTATAGCGATTATTATAATGAAACATCTCCATATATGCCAAATACATTATGCGAAGGCGTGATTGAATATGCTGCTACATTTACAAAATGTAATGTTGAGCTAACTGTTTCACAAGAGATACTTGATGCAGAGCGTGTGAACTAAAATTTTAATTTTTGAATCCTCAAAAAAAGAGGATTCTTTTTTATATTTTATTTTTCCACCCTATTGACAAACTTGACAACTTGACATATAATATTAAAATGCGTATAGTGGCGGTTTGTTCGCATTTCGCAAAAAAATTAGTGAAAAAAAGTATAAAATTTCTACAAAAAAAGTAGAATTTACATAGTCGTGGGTATCCGAAAAAAGTGGCAGAAAACAGGCCTTTAGCTATGCTAAGAAGTCGGAAGACAGTTTAAAAAATATGAAAGGGAAGTATAGTAAGGCTATACGAAGGTGACTTTATGAATTATAAGAATGTCAATTATGGTAAAAAGTCAGTAAGAAGAAATTATTCTAAAATTCGTACAGAAGTTGATTTACCAGATCTAATTGAAATTCAAACTAAGTCTTTTGATTGGTTTGTAGAGCAAGGACTAAAGGAAGTTTTTGAAGATGCTTCACCAGTTAAGTCATTTAAGGGTGACTTAAAATTATACTTTGGTGATTATCGTTTTGAAAACGCAAAGTATGATATCGTTCAATCTAAGCTAAGAGATATCAACTACTCACGTCCATTAAAGGTTAATGTTCGTTTAGAGAACGCTACAACTGGCGAGGTTTTAGAACAAGAGTTATTCATGGGCGATATTCCATATATGACTCCAGTAGGTACATTTGTTATTAATGGTGCTGAGCGTGTTATCATCAGCCAAATCGTTCGTTCATCTGGTGTTTATTATGCTAAGGAGATTGATAAGAAGACTGGTGATGTTAGATTCAGTGGTACAGTAATTCCTACTCGTGGTGCTTGGATTGAGTATGAAGCAGGTTCTAAGGATATTTGGTATGGTAAGTTAGACCGTTCTAAGAAGATTCCTTTAACTACATTATTACGTGCATACGGTTTATCTACAAATAAGCAAATTACAGATTTATTCGGTGAAAACGAATATTTAACTGCAACTTTTGATAAGGATACTACCACAAATAGCGATGATGCAGCAGTAGAAGTATATTCTAAGCTACGTCAAGGTGAAAAGGTTCCTGCAGATGGTGCAAGAAGCTTAATCACTCAACGTTTATTTGATGACAATAAATACGATTTACAAAAGGTTGGTCGTTTCAAATATAATACAAAGCTAGACGTTTTACAAAGAGCTAAGGGATTAGCACTTGCTCAAGACGTTATTGCAAACGAAGATATTTTCGATGATGAAACTGGCGAATTATTATATCCTAAGGGAGAAAAGATTGCTGGTTATGGCCAAGTTATCATTGGTGAGGTATATGACAAGCTTAATAAGGCTCGTCAAGCATTCCGTACTCAAATTGATTTAGGTAATACATTATGTGATGACCCTTACTGTGAAATTTTATATGTAACAGTTGTTAAGGGTGATAACAGTGAAACAGTTAAGGTTATTGGTAATGACCATAGAGAAACTGCTTTACATATCACTATGTCTGATATCTTAGCTTCAGTAAGCTACTTTATCAACCTATATTCAAATGTTGGCAACCTAGATGATATTGACCACCTAGGTAATAGACGTTTACGTTTAATTGGTGAATTATTAAAGAACCAATTCCGTATTGGCTTTGCAAAGCTTAAGAAGAATATTGAAGATAGAATGTCTACAGTAGAGGTTGAAAAGGCTACTCCTCAAAACCTAATTAACATTAAGCCATTAACATCTTCATTAAAGGAATTCTTTGGTTCAAGCCAATTATCACAATTCATGGATCAAATTAACCCACTTGCTGAAATCACTCAAAAGAGACGTATTTCTGCATTAGGTACTGGTGGTATCGCTCGTGACCGTGCTTCAGTTGAGGTACGTGACGTTCACAATTCACACTATGGTAGAATGTGTCCTATCGAAACACCTGAAGGTCCATCAATCGGTTTAATTACATCTTTAGCTACATATGCTAAGGTTAATGAATATGGTTTCATTGAAACTCCTTACTTCGTTGTTAAGGAGGATGAAAATGGTACTAAGTATGTATCTAATGAAATCCAATATTTGTCAGCAGACAAGGAAGATAATTATGTTATCGCATCATCTGCAACTAAGCTTGATGCAAATGGTCACTTTGCTGAAGAAAAAGTAGTAGGTCGTCGTTATGGTGAAACTGAAATCGTTGATCCAGCAGAAATTTCTTATATGGACGTTTCTCCTAAGCAAATCGTTTCAGTTGCTGCTGCCTGCGTTCCATTCCTAGAGCACGATGATGCTACACGTGCGCTAATGGGTGCGAACATGCAACGTCAAGCAGTACCTATTATCAATCCAGAAAGCCCAATTGTTGGTACTGGTATGGAATACCGTGCAGCTAAGGACTCTGGTTCTGCTTTAGTAGCAACTATGGACGGTGTTGTTCAATATGTTGATGCTAAGAAGATTATTGTTAAAGAGGATTCTGGTGATTTACATAGATATGATTTATATCAATTCTTACGTTCAAACTCAGCAACATCTATTATGCAACGTCCAATCGTAGCTCCAGGTGAAAGAATTGAACGTGGCGATATTATTGCTGATGGCCAATCTATGAAGAATGGTGAATTAGCATTAGGACGTAACGTTCGTATCGCATTCATGACATGGGAAGGCTATAACTTCGAGGATGCCGTAATTATGTCTGAAAAGATGGTATATGACGATGTTTATACATCTATTCACATTGATGAATATGTTGTAGAGGCTCGTGATACTAAGCTAGGTAAGGAAGAATTCACTTATGAAATTCCTAACGTTAAGGATGAAAGCAAGAAGCATCTAGACGCATATGGTATCGTAATTCCTGGTACTGAGGTTAAGGAAGGCGATATCCTAGTTGGTAAGACAACTCCTAAGGGTCAAACTGATCCAACACCAGAAGAAAAGCTATTACTTGCAATCTTTGGTGAAAAGAGCCGTGATGTACGTGATACTTCATTACGTGTACAACATGGTGGCGGTGGTGTAGTTCAATCTATCCAACGCTTCAGCAAGTCTAAGGGTGATGAATTACCTCCAGGTGTAAATGAAGTAGTAAGAATCTTTATCGTTCAAAAGCGTAAGATTCAAGTAGGCGATAAGATGGCTGGTCGTCATGGTAACAAGGGTGTTATCTCTAATATCCTTCCACTTGAGGATATGCCATATACTGCAGATGGTCATCCAATTGACATTATGCTTAACCCACAAGGTGTACCTTCTCGTATGAACATTGGTCAGGTATTAGAATTACACCTAGGTATCGCTGCACAAAAATTAGGTATTAAGGTTGCAACACCAGTATTTGATGGTGCAACTATTGAAGATATTCAAGAAATCATGGCAGAGGCAGGTATGTCTCCTGATGGTAAGGAAGTATTATATGATGGTCGTAGTGGTGAACCATTCGAAAATAGAATCACTGTTGGTGTAATGTACTTCGTTAAGTTAAGCCACATGGTTGATGATAAGCTACATGCTCGTAACGTAGGTAAGTATACTTTAGTTACTCAACAACCAATGGGTGGTAAGGCTCAAAACGGTGGTCAACGTTTCGGTGAAATGGAGGTTTGGGCACTTGAAGCTTATGGTGCTGCCCACACATTACGCGAAATGCTAACTATCAAGTCAGATGATTTAGTAGCACGTGATATTACATTCAATGCTATTTCTGATGGTAAGCAAATTCCTGATTCATCATTACCTGAGTCATTCAGAGTATTAACTCGTGAATTACAAGCATTAGGTATCCATGTTGAATTAATCAATGAAGACGGTGAAAACGAGGTTAATCGTTCAATCGTTGATTTCAAAATTAGAGAAACAAAGAGATAATTAAGGGGAGGTTAAATTATGAGTAAGCAATTTAAGTATATTAAAGTCGGTTTAGCATCTCCAGAAGAAATCTATTCTTGGTCATATGGTGAAGTTTTAAAGCACGAAACAATTAATTATCGTACTTTAAAACCAGAACCAGATGGATTATTCTGTGAAAGAATTTTCGGTCCTTCAAAGGATTGTCAATGTGCTTGTGGTAAGTCAAAGAGAAACACAGACAAGGGTAAGATTTGTGATAAGTGTGGTGTTGAAATCACAGATGCAAAGGTTCGTCGTGAAAGAATGGGTCACATTACTTTAGCAAGCCCAGTAGTACATACTTGGTTCCTAAGAAACAGCCCATCTCCACTAGCAACCCTATTAGACATCAAAACTAAGGATTTAGAAGAAATCGTATATTTAGCATCATATATCGTTATTAGTGCAGAAAAGAATACAGGCTTAGTTAAAAAGCAAATTTTATCTGAGGCTGACTATTCTAGATATTCTGAAGAATATCCTCATCAATTCGAAGCTAAGACTGGTGCTGAAGCTGTTAAGATTTTATTAAAGGAGCTTAACCTAAAGGAAGAAGCTAAAACTTTAAGAAAGAAATTAAAGACTTCATCTAAGCAACGTCGTGATCGCGTTATTAAGAGATTAGAAATCGTTGAATCATTCCTAAAGAGTGATAACAAGCCTGAATGGATGATCCTTGAAGTATTACCAGTAATACCTCCAAGCCTACGTCCAATGGTTCAATTAGAGGGTGGTCGTTTCGCAACTACTGACCTTAACGATTTATATCGTCGTATCTTAAATCGTAATAACCGTTTAAAGAAGCAATATGAGCAACATGCTCCTCACCTAATTACTAAGAACGAAAAGCGTATGCTTCAAGAGGCTGTTGATGCTTTAATTGATAATTCTAAGCGTGGTAAGAAGGCTGCGGTTGATAAGAATCATCATTTAAAGAGCTTATCAGATATGCTTCGTGGTAAGCAAGGTCGTTTCCGTCAAAACCTATTAGGTAAGCGTGTTGACTATTCAGGACGTTCAGTTATCGTAGTTGGTCCAGAATTAAGAATGTACCAATGCGGTATTCCTAAGGAAATGGCACTTACATTATTCAAGCCATTCGTATTAAGAGAAATTATGAGGGATGGTAGCTCAATTGCAGTTGCCAACAAGATTTGTGATAATCAAGAGGATCAAGTTTGGAAAATCCTTGAAGAGGTTATTCGCGAGCATCCAGTATTATTAAACCGTGCTCCAACTCTTCACCGTTTAGGTATTCAAGCATTTGAACCAGTACTTATTGAAGGTAAGGCTATTCGTCTTCACCCACTAGTATGTACACCATTCAATGCCGACTTTGATGGTGACCAAATGGCAGTCCATGTACCATTATCATTAGAGGCTCAAGCAGAGGCTAGATTATTAATGCTAGCTTCTAACAATATCCTTAACCCTAAGGATGGTAAGCCAGTTGTTACTCCATCTCAAGATATGATTTTAGGTAACTATTATCTAACTATGGAACGTGCTGGTGAAGTTAATGAGGGTCATTTCTATAAGGATTTTGATGAAGCATATATGGCATATAAGAATGGTGCTATTTCACTTCATACTCGTATCTTTGTAGATGTAACATATTTACCAGAGGAAAAGTTTGAAAATGTTAATTTACCAAGCAAGTATTTATTTACTACATTAGGTAAGATGATTTTCAATAACATTCTTCCACTTGAATTCCCTTATTTAAATGAACCTGAAGAGGATAATTTAACTAAGGCAATCGACACTAAGTATTTCATCAATCCAAAGAATGGTTCAGTTGAGGATTTCTTAGCAAGAGAAGAGGTTTCTCCTTTTAAGAAGAAGTTCATTGCTAGAATTATTGCAGAGGTATTTAAGAAATATCAAATTACAGAAACATCTAGAATGCTTGATAGAATCAAGGATTTAGGTTTTAAATATTCAACTATCGCAGGTCTTACAATTTCAGCTGCCGACGTTCTTGACTACAAGGGCAAGAGTGAGCGTATTGAGCAAGCAGAGGCTAAGATTACTCAAATTTCAGAAATGTATGAAATGGGTCTTTTAACTAATAAGGAACGTAAGAAGCTAGTTGAAAAGGAATGGCAAGCAGCACGTGATCAAATTCAAAAGGGTCTATGGGCTGAGTTATCTAAGCAAAAGGATAACAATATCTTCATGATGGCCGATTCAGGTTCTCGTGGTAACGCATCTAACTTTGCCCAATTAGCAGGTATGCGTGGTTTAATGAGTAACACTGCCGGTGAAACAATTGAGGTTCCAGTAAAGGCTAACTTCCGTGAAGGTCTATCAGTAGCTGAATTCTTCATCTCTACGCATGGTGCTCGTAAGGGGTCAACAGATACAGCGTTAAAGACTGCAGAATCTGGTTACTTAACTCGTCGTTTAGTTGACGTTTCTCAAGATGTAATCATCTCTATGGAGGATTGTAATACTGAAAAGGGTATGTACTATGAGGACATTATTGATGATTCAAATAAGGTAGTAGTACCATTAGCTGACCGTATTATTGGTCGTTATGCAGCTAAGGATATCGTAAATCCACAAACAGGTGAATTAATCGTTTCTCGTAATGAATTAATTAATGAGGAAAGTGCGTCTCTTGTTGCCGCTGCAGGTATTACTCGTGTATGTATTCGTACTAATCTAACATGTAACGCTAAGAGCGGTGTATGTATGAAGTGCTACGGACGTAACCTAGCTACAAATAAGGTAGTTGAGGTTGGTGAGGCTGTAGGTACAGTAGCGGCTCAATCAATCGGTGAGCCAGGTACTCAGTTAACAATGCGTACATTCCATACAGGTGGTGTAGCATCTACTGCCGATATCACACAAGGTCTTCCACGTGTTCAGGAATTATTCGAAGCTCGTAAGCCTAAGGGTAAAGCTACAATTTCTGAAATCGATGGTGAGGTATTATCAATTGAAAAGACTAAGGCTGGTTTAGCTGTAACAATTAAGAACGATGAAGAAGAAAAGATTTATTCAATCGACGCTACTGCAGAGTTATTAATTAAGAAGGGCTCAGAAATCAAGCGTGGTCAAAAGCTTATGAAGGGTTCTATTGCACCTAAGGAATTATTACGTATTATGGATGCAGAGACTGTTCAAAAGTATATCGTAGAAGAGGTACAAAAGGTTTACCGTTCTCAATCAGTAGAAATTTCTGATAAGCATATCGAAATTATCGTACGTCAAATGATGAGAAAGCTAATCGTTGTATCTGAGGGTGACACTGACCTATTACCAGGTCGTGAGGTATCACTTGCAGAATTTAATGCTGCATGTCGTGAAATCTTCATTAATGGCGGAACACTTCCAACTGCTAAGCCATTATTATTAGGTATCACTAAGGCTGCGTTAGCTTCTGACTCATTCTTATCAGCTTCTTCATTCCAAGAAACTACAAGAATTTTAACATCTGCAGCAATTCAATCTAAGTCAGATTCATTATTAGGTCTTAAGGAAAATGTAATCATCGGTGGTTTAATTCCAGCTGGTACTGGTGTGCTTGTTGAGGAATCATTCGAATGTGAGCATGCTCCTGTAGAGGAAAAAGAAGAATCAATTTATTCAAATGTTTTAAAGTCTGTAGCTAGTGCTAAGGATTTTGACGATGATGACGATGATGAGTTTGAGGATGATTTAGATTCTGAGGAATACGATGATGAAGAGTATGACGATGAAGAGTTAGAGGATGAAGAATCTGAAGACTTCATTTCTGAGGATGAATTATACGAAGAATAATTGAGATTTTGGTCTAGGTAAAACCTAGGCCTTTTCTTTTTCCTTGAAAAAGATAAGGAATCGTTGTAAAATAAAATTAAATAACCGAGGTGATTTAAATATGGCTGAGTATATAATTAATCAGAGTGCAGGTGTCTACAAGCGTGCAATGGAATTATATGATGAGGGTAAATTTAAGGAAGCAGTGCCTCTTTTAGAGGACGTTGTTTTAAATGACTCTGAGAATCATAATGCCGAGTATTTTTTAGCTGAATGCTTATATCACGGCAAGGGCTGTGCAGTTGATCATAAGAGAGCTTTTTCTCTTTATTATTCTGCTGCATCAAATAAGATTACTGAAGCATGTTATATGGTAGGACTATGCTATTTACAGGCTACAGGTACATATGAGGATTTCACTCAATCGGTTGCATGGTTTACTGAAGCAGCTAAGTATGCTCATCCAATGAGTCAATATTATCTTGGTTTAGCTTATATGAATGGTAAGGGTATTACTAGAGATATTCCACGTGCGGCACAATGGCTAGTCCACGCTGCAAAGATGGGTATTGTTGATGCTCAAAAGAATGCTGCAATATGCTATGAAGCATTAGGTAAATTTAAAGGTGCTGCTAGATTATATTTAGCAGGTGCTGACAATGGTGATTCATATTGTATGGAAAAAATTGCTGACTGCTTCGCCGATGGCATCGGCTGTGGTAAAAGTGAGGATTTAGCAATTCACTATTACGAACAAGCAGCAAATGCTGGTAATTTCCAAGCACAAAATAATATGGCTAAGCGTTATTATGATGGTAATGGTGTGCCTCAATCAACTAAGAATGCAATATTCTGGTGGATGAAGGCTGCTGCTGGTGATGTAGCTGAGGCTCAAAATTCATTAGCAGAGTGCTACTATAGCGGTGACGGTGTATTTAAGAGCTACTCTCAAGCTGTTCAATGGTGGACAAAGGCCGCTAACGCTGGTAACATAAAATCTATGCAGCATTTAGCTGAAATAGCTATGAACCCTGAAGAGGGTAGAGAAAAGGATCCAGTTAACTGTAAATACTGGTGGACAAAGGCTGCTGAAAAGGGTGACCCATTCTCTATGTATAAGCTTGGAGAATGTTTTGAGTATGCAATCGGACATCCAGCATCTGATTTAGAGGAAGCATATAAATGGTATCGTGCTGCATCTAAGCTAGGCTCTGAAGAGGCAACGGAAGCTTTAACTCATTTTAAGAGTAAGGGTGGAAAAATTAGAAAAATTAAATAAAGTGTTTATAGCATCACCACGTGATGCTATTTTTTGCCAAATATATGTATATATTTGGTGTATTATTGGTGTATTCTTATTGATATAATGTGAGAAATTTATTTTCTGTAAATTTTTAAGAAAAAGAGGCGATATTATGCTAAAGTATGAAAAGATTATTAAACACTTAAGTTTAGAGGAAAAGGTAAATCTATTGACAACAAATCAGGCATCTATAAATACTATGATTAAAAACTATGATTTACCTTTATTTTGCATTATAAAAAGGGTTGATGATTATGATATTCCTAGTATGGAGGCACTAGCTTCTACCTGGGATAAGGAGCTTATTTGTGAGGCTTCAAAGGAAATATCAGCTCATTTCGATAATAATAATATAATTGGTATTGAACCTTGTTTTTCTAAAAATATACAGGATGCTTATTTTGAGGGTAAGATTGCTGCAAGCATTATTTCAGGTATAGAAAAGGGTAAGACATCAGCATGCTTAGCTAATATTCCTGTAAACAATACCCACGAAAAGAGATATAGAGAAGCAATCTCACTACCTTATGAAATAGCTTTAAAGGATGGTAAGCCTGTAGCTTTTAATACTAAATCATTAGATAGAGCTAGTCAATTTATGAATGAATTTAATGTAAATGGCTTTGCGATTGTTGAGCTTGATAGTGAATATGAGGTTATTAAAGCAATCAATCAAAATTTAAATATTGTATGCACTAGCGAGGATGCTAAACCTATCATTTTAAATGCATTAAAGGAATATGAAAAACTACAAAGATTATTTAATGGTAATCAAATATCAAAAGAAGAAATTGATGCTAAAATTGTTAAAAATGAAATCATTACCTTTGAACAGCTTGATAAGGTATTAGATAGATATTTAGATGGTCTTGCAAAAATTGATGCAAATAGGCTATATAGATTTAAGCCAAACACACAGGTGTTTAAGGAAGTATGTGATAAATCTATAGTTCTACTTAAAAATGATGCAATATTGCCGTTAGACTTTACAGCACGTCCTGCCTTGATCGGTCAGCTTGCTAAGGAACCACTAGTATATAATTCATTCAATGATTTATATGATGATGCAGTTGCTTCAATTGATTATGTAGACTTTGATTTAACAGGATATGATTATGGATATTTTGATGATGAGGACAACACTAATCTTTTAGATGCTGCTTGTGAGCTTTCTTTACAAAGTGATTGTGCAATTGTGTATTTAGGTGTAAAAAGTGGAAATAGACTTCCAAAAAATCAAATGGATTTAATCAGTCGCCTATATGATAAGGGTGTTAAGATAATTGCAGTAATTACATCAGAAGAGCCACTTATTATGGACTTTGATTACATGTGCTCAGCAATTTTATATTCTAAGCTTTCATCATCAGCTGTCTTAAAATCTTCAATGGAAATTATTGGTGGTAAGATTAATCCAACTGGTAAGACAATTGAATATTTCCCAGCTAACGGCAATGCTGTTAATCCAGAGGATGCAACAACATATAAATATCCATTTGGCTATGGCTTATCATATACAATTGTTGATTACGAGAATTTAAAGGTTAATCAGGATTCAGTTGAGTTTACTTTAGTTAATAGTGGAAGCTACAATACAAACGAGATTGTACAGCTTTATGTTGAGTATATTGATGAAAATAATGTAGCTGGCCCTAGACAATTACGAGGATTTAAGAGTGTTCCTTTAAAATCAAGTGAGCCAGTTAGAATTAGTATTGAGTTTGATGAGTATACATTTAGATCATATTTTGAAGAAGAAAAATGCTATGGTATTAAAGGTGGAAAATACA
>JAZNYN010000181.1:0-6379 GCA_045594405.1 Anaeroplasma sp. | reverse complement strand
GCCTCCGACTTAAGTTTTCATCATAAACATTATAGTAAACATCATCATCACTATTCCATTTATCTAAATAATTAGTTACTAAATCCTTGTTGGCAAAATCATTAGGATAAATTTTTATAGATTCAGGCATATAATCGCCACCTAAGCTTCTTAGTGATAATGTCTTACTTCCAGAGCTTACTCCAAAGAAGCCCATAATTTCAGATGAGGCACTTCTATTAAACATAGTGATATAAGGTGCATCATCCTCATCACCAGCTATTCCATTTTCATTATCAAATATTCCGCATTCATCATTATATTCCCAATAGAAAGGTAAATTATATCCAACCTTACCATCAATGCCTTGGGCAAAGGAATCAGCAAAATATGCTAATCCATCAAGCTTGTATGCATTTCTTTCACGAACAAACTTGTTGATTTCTGATTCATAATTTTGTTCAATAACAAATCTCGCAAACGACTCAGAATATAAGAAGCCTTGTGTTAATGCTCCATATGAAATGTTGTTTTTAGGTCTAACAATACCACAAACATTCAATTCAAAGCCTTCAGTAGCAAATTCCTCAGATCTATATAAATGTGTGAAATTCTTTGTTCCTGGTAATACTATTGCCTCAGTATCTTCCTTAAATACAGTATCATTTGGATACCATGTGAACTTTTTATTAACTAATTCCTCAAATGTAAATCTAGTAAGAGAAACATATTCCTCCTCTGTTAGATAATTAGATGGATCCTCACTTAATGATTTTCTTACTAGGGTAAAGAAATCATCCTGTGTATAATATCCTAATTGAACTAATAATAGGTCTGTTAGCATATTACTTGAATCTACAACAATTAATATATCATTATCATTTGCAGGTAGCTCACCATATAATACATCATATTGACTATTAATATAATCATTGTTAGATACACATTGACTCATAACTGTATTTAATGAGGTAATTAGCTCACTATATTGTGAATAATCATCCATTTGCTCAATCGCCTTTGTGTATACCTCAGTTATAGCATCTAAAGAATAATTACCATTTAGATAATATCCTGGATGACTAGAATCATTACTAACAACAAAATCAGTATAAATATTTTTTGTAATATCTAGACCATAATTTAATGTTATAGCCTGATAATAATCATCTGGCATGCTCTTAATATAATCTACATATTGCTTATTAAATTCATTTTTATATTGTAAATTTAATAATACATCTTGGTTTCCGATTAAGTATTGTATTAATTGGTTAGCATTAACCCAATCGCCAATTTCTAAGTCATCACGCTTATCATTGATGGCAGATTCCTCTGTTAATGCTGACATATCTACACCACTTCTTTCAATGGTAATAGGGTTACCTGAAAGCATATCATCCTGCATTGATTCAATATAATCCTTAACACCACGTGATAAAGATAACACTGCTGAAATACCAATGATACCAATCGCACCAGCAAAACAAACTAATATTGTTCTACCACGCTTTGAAAGTAAATTTCTAAATGAAAGCTTAAAGGCTGTCCACCAGCTCATTTTAGCCTTTTCCTTTTTAACCTTCTTTATTTTCTTATCTGGGTTTTCTGCTTGTAGCTTAGCAAGCTCTTGCTGTTCTGCTTGAATTTTTCTTTCAGCAATTGCTAAAACCTCTTTAGTCTCATCTTCCTCTGAATATGGATGCGAATCCTCTAGGATTTCACCATCAAGCATCTTAACAATACGGTTAGCATATTTATCAGCTAAATCAGGGTTATGAGTAACCATGATTACTAATCTTTCCTTAGCAATCTCCTTAACAAGCTCCATTATTTGGATAGATGTTACAGTATCAAGTGCGCCAGTTGGCTCATCAGCTAATAAGATTTCTGGTTCATTAACTAATGCACGTGCTATTGCTACACGTTGACATTGACCACCAGATAATTGGTTTGGTCTTTTATAATATTGTCCCTCAAGGCCAACTCTATCTAATGCCTTTTTAGCTCGTTCGATTCTTTCAGCCTTTGATATGCCTGAAATAGTAAGTGCAAGCTCAACATTTCCTAAAATTGTTTGATGCGGAATAAGGTTATAGCTTTGGAAAATAAAGCCGATTCTGTGATTTCTATATACATCCCAATCACGGTCCTTAAATTCCTTCGTACTCTTACCATTAATTACTAAATCACCACTAGTATATTTATCTAAGCCACCAACAAGATTAAGAAGTGTAGTTTTTCCACAGCCTGATGGACCTAGTATTGCAACAAATTCATTTTCTCTAAAGCAAAGATCAATTCCTCTTAGGGCATGAACCTCTGTATCAGCAACCTCATATATCTTTCTAATTTCCTTTAACTTTAGCATAATTACACCTCTTTACATAATTATTCATAATAATTATATACCTAAATTTGACAAAATTAAATATTAAATCAATATTTTATATTTTTCATATATTATGTTATAATATTTTAGAGGTGAAAGCTGATGAGTCATTTTCATGAACATTCTACAAATTTAAAGGATTTAGTTTCGGAAATTCCTTCATACGAGGAAGCTTCAGTTCCTGCTAATTTATTCTCAATATTATCAGATCCAACTAGATTACGTATACTATGGGTTTTGTGCCATACAACAGATTGTGTGCTTGATATAGCTGAAGCTGTAGGTATGTCTTCACCAGCAGTAAGCCACCATCTTAAAATACTTAAAAATAACGGAATAATTACCTCACACAAGGAAGGTAAGGAAATGCATTATAGCTTAGCAGACAATGAAATTGCAAAGCATCTTCATTCTATGCTTGACACAATGCTTAATATTAATTGTCCTAATGAATAACAGATTTAATTCTGTTATTTTTTTTACGAAAAAAGACTCTTCAAATGAAGAGTCTAGTTAGCTTATTACTTAATAATTAACTCTGTATCAGGGTCAAATAAGTGAACATGATTTAAGTCTAATGCAAGCTTTAATGGGTGACCAGATTGAATATCATCACGTGCTTCTACTGCTGCAATAATTGGATCACCATCTACTTGTGCATAGATGTTTGTACCAGAACCTAATAATTCTGATAATTCAACTGTAATATCAATAGTTGCTTCTTGATGGTCTTTAATGAAAATTGGATCATCAGTAATATCCTCAGGACGAATACCAACGATAATATCACGGTTTTCATAGCCTTGCTCACGAGCTTCCTCTAGCTTAGATTCAGGAAGTTGAATTTGGTAGTTACCCTTTGAAGATACGAACTTACCGCTATCTAATAGCTTACCATGAATGAAGTTCATAGGTGGAGTACCGATGAAGCCGCCTACGAATACGTTAGCTGGAGTTTCATATACTTCCTTAGGAGTACCACATTGTTGGATTCTACCATCACGCATAACTACGATTCTATCAGCCATTGTCATCGCTTCGATTTGGTCATGTGTTACGTATACTGTAGTACAGCCTAATCTCTTTGATAACTTGATTAACTCACCACGCATTGTTACACGTAGCTTAGCATCTAGGTTAGATAATGGTTCATCTAGTAAGAATACCTTTGCATTACGAACGATAGCACGACCTAATGCAACACGTTGACATTGACCACCTGATAATTGACGTGGATAACGATTTAAGAATGCTTCAAGACCTAAGATCTTTGCAGCGATTGCAACTCTTTGTGCAATTTCTTGACGAGGAATACGACGTAATTGTAAACCGAATGCCATGTTGTCAAATACTGACATATGTGGATATAATGCGTATGATTGGAATACCATCGCAATACCACGATCCTTAGGGTTAACATCATTCATTTTAACATCATCAATTAAGAAATCACCAGAAGAAATATCTTCAAGTCCAGCGATCATACGTAATGTAGTAGACTTACCACATCCAGATGGACCTACTAGTACGATAAATTCCTTATCATTAATGTGTAAGTTAAAATCGAATACTGCTTGTACACCATTAGGATAAATTTTATTAACATTAATTAAATCCATTGTTGCCATAAATATAGCCTCCTATATTAATTTCTAATTATATTATATCAAAATAAAATTTTATTAATATGTGCAAACTGCACAATTATTTAGCCAGTGTATATAATATATACATATCAATAAAATTTCTCAAATCAAAGCCGGATAATTCAACCAACCTATCGAGCTTATATATAACTGTATTTCTATGCATATAAAGCTTAGAAGCAGCTTTAGAAGCATTTAAATTACATTCAGCAAATTCAATGATGAATTCCTGATTAATACCAGTGTCGTATAAAATATGCTTTAAAATTTTTGCCTTATCATTAATTTTTTTAGAGTCTAACAATAGGCTCTTCAAATTATAATAACCAGCATTTATAGAATTAAGAAGCTCTAATACTATTTCCTTTTCGCTATTTAATCTAGCTTCATTAGCAAAATTAGAAATATAGCATAATAGCTTATAATCTAAATCAATTTCTAAAGATGAAAGTACACCTTGAATTTCATTGATGCTTTGATGAGAGTGAGCTATATATAAATATTCATTATCAAAGCTATGTTCAATCGCTTGACCACACAATCCCTTAAAAACATCAACAACTATATCAACATATTCCTCTTTAAGCTTAATTATAGTAAATCTTTTCATATTCCTCATCTAGAAAATAACGTAATCGTCGTCTTTTTTCTTGGTGTCATTATCATAATTATACTCTTCTGGATTAATATTAAATGGATCTTCTTGAGGCTTTTCGGTATTTAATGGCTTAACATCAGCATCAAATACATCATTATTTTCTTCAATGTTATCAGCTTCAACATATGATACAGTTTCAGTCTTAGAAATAATATCAGCTAATGTACGCTTGCGTGAATGATAATATACAATAGCAATAATTAAAACAATTAAATTACCAATCATATAATACAATAACCAGCCTACAACAAGCTCACGTAGGAAGAATACTCCAACTGTTTTCTTCTTGTGGTCAGTCTCTGGTAAATTCTTAGTGTTTGGATATACCACCTTACACTTCATAATAGCTCTACCAACAGTTTGATTTTTCCATAAAAGTGGAAGCATTATCATGTATAGCATAAACACAACTAATGAAGCACCTGCACTACAAGCTATTTGAATACCAGCTAATTTCATTAATTGCATTGCGTAATCCTGTAAAATAATCATTTGATTAGTTATTGAAACACCAGATGCATTAGCTTCAACAATTTCCATTAGCTTAGTTAGGAAAATTTCTGATACAACATCGATTGTTGTAGAATCGAATTTAATAACAAAATATATTAAATCTGTTAATAAGTTTACTAAAATTGAAATAATCACAAAGTCAATAATAAAGGCCACTATTCTCTGTGAAGTACTAGCCAATTTTAATTTCATAAATATCACCCCGTTATAAGTATTTTATCACACATATATGAATAAATAAAGAGAGTAAATGTTGTATTACACATCTGCTCTCTTTGTAAGATATTATTTATTTATGTTACTTTTTGATAGAAAATTCCCTCGGTTATATATCTTATCATTCTTAATTAATTCTAGCTCTATTTCTTTTTTGATTGTCGCTTCAAAATTATCATATAGATACATTGCTAGTGCGCCAGGAAGCACATTAACCTCATTAACATAAATAATCCCATCTATCAAAAAGAAGTCTATTCTTATAATTCCCTTAGCTTTGATTAATGTATAGATATTTCTTCCTATTTGCTTAAAATCCTCATATAATATTTCATCTGATATAACCTGATGCATCTGCTTAAATGATTCATTATACTTATTATCAAAGCTGAATATATCATCCTTTTTAACTATTTTTTCTAAATGTGATTCACCTATACTATCAACTGCTAGATTGTATTCTACAATATTATCATAATACCTTTGAACTAATAATTCTTTAGATGCTTCAAATGCTTTTAATAAAGCATCTCTTGCTTCACCTTCAGATTTAATAACATAAATTCCGATTGAGGAGCCTCCATATAAAGGCTTAACAATGGCTGGATATTCTAAAATATTTTCTCCTTTAAGATAATCCTCATATGTATATACATAGCTATCAATCATATCTATACCATTGCTAGATAAATATTGATATGTTAAGTATTTATTTATACATAGGCTAGATGGAAATAAATCAGATCCGACATATTTGATTCTATAAAATCTCATTAATGCACAGGCTAAGCCGTCCTCGCCATTTTCACCATGCATAGAAAGTATCATACAGTCTAGCTTACAACCCTTAAGCCCTCCTATAGCAAAGGTTGTTTTTTTAAATTTTCTTTTATTGTGATACTTAAAATCATTTAAGGTTGCTTTTGAAGCATCATAGATATTAGATTCATTATCTATATAAATCATACATATGTC
>JAZNYN010000180.1:0-3113 GCA_045594405.1 Anaeroplasma sp. | reverse complement strand
CAATAGATCTATTAGATAGATAAGGTAATACCTCATTAGGTTACCCTTATTTTTTAATACCTTCTTTGATATTTGATATCCTTCTTTAAAATAGACTCTATATTTCTTTAGCATATATATGTCCTCCCTTGTAAGTATTATTTTCTTTAATACCATAGTTATATAATCTTACCAGTTACATAGCTATGGTATTAATTATTGGGGAGGCTAGTCCACGTGGACTAGTCCCCTTTTAATTAACCCTAATTATTCATAGGTACCCTTAATCGTAAGAATTCCATATTCAATCGTATAATCATAATTGCTAAGCACTGATTTACCATCTGTATCTGTAATCTTTATTGATGAAGTCTTATTGCTTGTACTACCCTTATATGTAATAGTACCTGTGATAGTTAGTGTGATAGTGTGCTCAGAAAGTAATCCTACATCACCATTACACTCCTGCCATGTAAATTCATTGCAGGTTAATGGCTTGCCATCATATACCTTTTCTGCACTACCTGTAGTTATTGTAATTTCGCGCTTTGTAACAACTAGCTTTCCATATGTAGCTCCACTAGTCTTATCGTAATATTTGCTGACATCGTTGCCATTTTCATCACGAACAACAAAGCTAATCTTATTTTGTTTTGTTGAAGCATTTGTTACTGACATCTTAGTTTCATCAACGTCAATATAATGTCCATCTAATAACAATTCTTCGTTAAATGATATAAATTCAGAATTGAATAATGGTGTATTATCATATACCTTTTCTGCACTTGCAGTCTCATACTCTAGCACAATCTTCGTAATTGCGAAATTAGAATAGAATTTCTTTTTATCTGAATTATATTTTGTAAACTGATATGGAGAATAATAGATATTATAATAATGAGAAACATCATTACCCTCACTATCGTAAATTACTGGTCTTTCCGTAATGTAGAATCTAGTTGAGTATATATTGCTCTTAGGAGAAAGTGATGTTTCAATCACTGCATAATGTCCATCAATTAATCCATAATAGCTTCCAACGAATTCCTTTGAATAAAAATCATCTATTATTTCATAATTTATACCATCTTCATATTCATCAGGAGTACAATCATGAAGCTCTCCGTCATATTGAATAGATATACTCTTTGGTCTAATTGCTATATTTCTTGCATATACGTAATAGTTAAAATTGCTAAAAGAAATATTTAATTGAGCTAACTCATCCTCTGATAATAAGACTCCACTTGTATAAATCTTTATCGTGTCATAATCGATATCTAAATAATATGTTCCAAGGTCTAAAATTGAAGCAGGAATTGTATGATTATAATCACTATAAACTCCCTTAACTGTATAGCTAATAGATAAGTTACTATAACGACTAACGCCTCTTGGATTTGCAGTTATTTTGTTAATTTCCTCTAGAGTAACCTCTTCACCATCATATACACTTTCAAGATAATCATATAATTCTATGTCCTGTACAAATTCTAAGGTACCATATGTAGCTTCTATTATATAGTTTTGAGATTGTAGCTCTCCATTATCGTCATAAACATCAAATAGAATTTCATTTTCACATGCTGCTGTTAAATTCTTATCACCATTAGCGTTATATGCACTTAGTACAGCATAAGACGTAATCTTCAAATAATGATCAGAAAGTAAACCTGATGTAATCTTTCCATCACCTAATAAGCTATCCGAATCAACATCTGTATCTGAGTTTGTAATTTCAAAAGACTGACATTCTAAATCCGTTCCATCCCAAACCTTATTTAAATCATATGTTTGAATCTCAACTACAAGTGGTATTATTACAAATAATGCTTCAGTGTTTACAAAGGTAATATCATAACAGCTAGTTAAATCAACAGATGAGCTGCTCTTCTTAACAATTCTAATACCACTGATATTAACTTTATATGTACCAGCATCCATTAGCTTATCATACTCAACTGGTGTTATAGCTTCACCATACTGATTTTTAATCATCAAATACTTAATAGAGCTTGGGTCGATTTTATCACCTGTTGATGTAATATCTTTACTTAGGGTGATGTAATCTAAAATATTGTATTCCTTACCGTTATACAATAGATTGTCATCTTCAGTAGCATTATCAATGTCAATTGATATTGCTGCCTTAGTTAAGAATAGCTCACCATATACATACTCAATATCATAACAGCTTGTAACAATGCCATTATTACTTGTAATTTTATATACTTGAACATTATCTACAGGCTCTCCTGTATAACCGTATAAAACAGTACTGCTAGTCACCTCAATAACATGGTCTGGTTTTGCTAATCCATAATATTCATTATTATAGATGTTAGCTCCTATTTCAAAATCCTCACATACTAGCTTGTTTTCTGAGCTAGAGCCTTGATATTCTTGATGTAATGTACCAGAAATTAATGTTATTGGTCTAGGATTAACAATAATCTTACCATATTCATAAGTAACATTATAATTATGAGTAGTGTAATGCTTAGCTCCCTTGTCATCTAAATAATAGATAACCGCACCAAGCCTATTATTTACACCCTCTGGACTAGTAACCTTGTTTGCAGCAACCTTAGTTGGCTCCTCTTCATCCCATTGGATAATATGACCTTCAACTAATCCATTTAATGATTCCTCTGATACTGTAAAGCCATCAGTACATACAACCTCTTCGCCTGTATAGTATGTTTCTAAGCTACCTGTCTTAATTACAACTGGAAGCTTAGTAATTTCATACGTTGGACTACCTGCAACTACGCCAGTGTAGTTTGTAGATAAGCCATTTTCTACAATTAAATCCACCACACATATTGAATACTTATATGCATCATTCATCACTTCATATGTAATATCATTTGCTACATATCCAAATACCGGTGTGACAGTAGCGTCTAATACTGGAGTTAATGATGAAGTGTAATAGCTCCAATTATCACCAACGTAATGGTCCTTACCATCATATTGTGTCTTGCCAGTTAGACTAACGCTAAATTGTAACAATCTAGGTGAAATATTAATTGAACCATCAATTGTGCTCACTGAATAATTATCTTTTATAATATCATCAGTAAAATCAACATTTACTATTCTAATATGATATATAGAAGCATTAACAATAT
>JAZNYN010000179.1:0-7328 GCA_045594405.1 Anaeroplasma sp. | reverse complement strand
GAAATGATGCTTGCAGGTGCGTCACTTGTAATGGTTGGTTCTTTAAACCTAGTAGATCCTTATGGATGCAAGAAAATCATTGAGGATTTGCCAAGGGTTATGAAGGAATATAACATTGAAAATTTAGAAGAAATTATAGGAGGAGCAAAGTAAAATGAGAGATGTAATTATTGCTTGTGATTTTAAGAATCAAGATGATTTATTTGAATTCTTAAAGCCATTTGATGGATTAAATCCATTCCTAAAGATCGGTATGGAAATTTTCTACAAGGAAGGTCCACAATTAGTTAAGAAGCTTAAGGAAATGGGTTGTAAAATTTTCTTAGACCTAAAGCTACATGACATTCCTAACACTGTAGAAAAGGCAATGAGAAATATTGCAGAGCTTGGTGTTGAAATCACTAATGTTCATGCTGCAGGTGGTATTAAGATGATGGAAGCTGCACGTCGTGGTTTAGATTCTACAGAAAAGGGAAAAACTACAGAGCTTATTGCAGTTACTATGCTTACATCAGTTGACCAAGAAATTATTGAGAATGAATTATTAATTAAGGAGCCTTTAGCAAATGTTGTTAAGACATATGCGTTAAACGCTAAGGCTGCAGGCTTACAAGGTGTTGTATGCTCACCACTTGAAGCACCAATCATTAAGGAATTAGGTTTAATTTCAGTTACACCTGGTATTCGTTTTGCTGATAACTCAGTTAACGATCAAAAGAGAGTTGCTACTCCTGAATATGCTAAGGAGCTAGGCTCTACATATATCGTAGTTGGTAGATCAATTACAGCAGCAGAGGATCCAGTTTCAGCATATAAACGTTGTGTAAAGGAGTTTTGTTAATATGGAAAACAAATTAGCTATTGAGGTTGCAAAAAACCTTCTTAAAATTAAAGCAGTATTTTTAAAGCCAAATGATCCTTTCACTTGGGCATCTGGTATTAAGTCACCAATCTATTGTGATAATAGATTAACTTTATCTTATGTTGATACAAGAAAGGTAGTAGAAAATGGTTTAGCTGAAATCATTAAGACTTACTATCCAACTTGTGAGGTTGTTATGGGTACATCAACTGCAGGTATTCCTCATGCTGCATATGTATCAGATATCTTAGGCTTACCAATGGGATATGTTCGTGGTGGAGCTAAGGACCATGGTAGAGGAAATCAAATTGAGGGTGTAGTACCAGTTGGTAAGGATGTAGTTGTAATTGAGGATTTAATTTCAACTGCTGGTTCTTCAATTGAAGTTGTTGATGTATTAAGAGAAGCTGGAGCTAATGTATTAGGTATCGCTTCAATCTTTACATATGGCCTACAAAAGGGTTTAGATAGATTAGCTCAAGCTAATGTTATCAATCATTCACTATCTAACTTCGAAACTTTAGTTAAGGTTGCTGCTGAGGAAAACTATATTTCTGAGTCTGATATTCAAAAGGTATTAAAGTTCCAAAAGAATCCAAACGACCCATCTTGGATGGAATAATTGATTAAGGGAGTATGAAAATACTCTTTTTATTTTTCGCCGTTCTTGTTTAATACAAGAAATTAGGTTATAATTAATCGTAACAATATTTTCAAGGTGATTTTAATGATTGATTTAATGAGTATCAAGGATCCTAGCTTTATTAAGGCCTTAAATAAAAAGGAGCTTAAGGAGCTAGCATCACAAATTAGACAATTTTTAATAAATAGTATTTCAAAGACAGGTGGACACTTGAGTAGTAATTTAGGTGTTGTAGAGCTTACCTTAGCAATGTATTATGTATTTGATTTTGAAAATGATACATTCTTATTTGACGTAGGCCATCAATCTTATGTCCACAAAATTCTTACTGGTAGAGCAAAGGACTTTAAAACATTACGAGAGTTTAAGGGCTTATCTGGATACATTAATCGTAATGAATCAAAGTATGATGTATGGGAATCAGGACATTCCTCAACAACTATTTCAGCAATGAGTGGTATGATTATTGCCGATGATAATCCCAACAAAAGAGTTATCACCTTAATTGGTGATTCTGCAATTACCGGTGGCGTTTCCTTAGAGGGCTTAAATTTTTTAGGTCAAATGAAGGATAAGAATCCTATAATCATACTTAATGATAATAAGATGGGTATATCAAGAACAGTAGGTTCCTTATCAAGGGTTTTTGCTAAGCTTAGAGGTAGAAATAATCGTAAGGTTAAGTCAACAATTAACAAGCTTACTCCAAATCCTATTTCTAGATTTACTCATCAAATTAAAAGAGGTATAAAGGGCTTTATTCAGCAGGATAATATCTTTGAGGATATGGGCTTTGATTATTATGGACCATATGATGGAAATGATATTGCATCAGTTATCAAGGTTTTTAACAATGTTAAGAAAACTAAGGGTCCTATAATTGTTCATATGCTTACTCAAAAGGGTAAAGGGTATGAAATGAGTGAGAAGGATAAAAATGGTACATATCATGGAGTAGGGCCATTTGATGTTGAAACTGGAAAGCCTTTAGAGGTTTTAAAGAAAAACTATGAATCTTATTCAAGAATAGTTGCTGACTATCTAATAAAGAAAAGAGAAGTAAATAATTTCTATGTCATTAATCCTGGTATGAAATCAGGAGCTAAGCTAGATGAATTCTATGAAAAATATCCGGAAAGCTTCTACGATGTTGGTATTGCTGAGGAGCATGCTGCTGTAATGGCTGCAGGTATGGCAATATCAAAGAAGGATGTAGTTTGTCTAATGTATTCAACATTTGCTCAAAGAGCATATGATTATATCTTAAACGATATAGCAAGGCAAAATCTAAAGGTCATTTTTGGCTTTGATAGAGCAGGTGTAGTCGGTGAGGATGGCTCTACACATCAGGGTGTTTATGATGTTGCAATGCTATCACATATGCCTAATATGACTATACTTAGTCCATCAAATGCACAAGAGGTTATAGAGACCTTTAATTATGCATTTGATAAGGCAAACGGACCTATAGTAATTCGTTATCCAAAAGCTAATACAGAATATATTCCTGATAAGCTTGATTACACTGCTATCTCTGATTTATCTTGGAAGGAAGTTGTTGCTGGTACTGAGGGAATTGTTATTACCTATGGAGATATAGTTAATAGAGTAAAGAACATAATTTCAAAGAAAAAGCTTAATGTTAAGCTAATTAATGCTATTTCCTTAAAGCCTATTGATAAGCAAATGCTAAGAAGCTTATTTGAATTAAATCTTCCTATTACTGTAATTGAAGAGGTTGTTTCAAATGGAACATTATACAGTAAGGTATTAGAATTTAAGGAAGAAAATAATTTTGCATCAAAAATAAAGAAGCTAATCTTTGATGTTGACACAGTTATAACCCATGGCAAGACTAATGATGTATTAAAAGGCTTTGGTATGGGAGATAAGGATATCGTAAATATTATCAAAAAGTAGGTGATTAAGATGCTAGAAAATCTTAAGAAAATTGTACTAAAGGCTAACCTAGAGCTTCCAAAGCATAGTCTAGTTACATTTACCTGGGGCAATGTATCTGGTATAAATAGGGAAAAGGGCTTAGTTGTTATTAAGCCAAGTGGAGTAGAATATGAAAATATGACTGCATCTGATATGGTAGTTGTTAAGCTGGAAACTGGTGAGGTTGTCGAGGGAAAGCTTAAACCATCTTCTGATACTCCAACTCACTTAGCACTATATAAGGCATTTCCAAATATAGGTGGTGTGGTTCATACTCATTCTCGATGGGCAACAAGCTATGCTCAAGCTGGTAGATCAATCAAACCATATGGAACAACTCATGCTGATTATTTCTATGGTGAAATACCTTGTACTAGATTAATGACTAAAGATGAAATTAATGGGGAATATGAATTAGAAACAGGAAATGTAATTATTGAAGCCTTTAAGGATATCAATCCAGATGATATTCCTGCAGCCTTAGTTCATAGCCATGGTCCTTTTGTTTGGGGGACTGATCCTTTAAATGCAGTGCATAATGCTGTTGTACTTGAAGAGGTTGCTTTTATGGCATTTCACACTGAAGCCTTGTCTAATAACATAGAAAAAATCTCTGATGATTTGTTAGATAAGCATTATCTACGTAAGCATGGAAAAGATGCTTATTATGGTCAAAAATAATCATAAATAATTTAAGTGCAATAAATCTAATTTTTATTGCACTTTTATATTGCTTAATTTTAAATTAAGAGTATAATATTTGTGGTATAAAGAGGTAGAAATATGAAGAAAAATGGAATGGATATGACAAGTGGAAACTTGTTTAGTAAAATCTTAATATTTGCAATACCACTTGCCTTATCTGGTATTCTTCAGCTTTTGTATAATGCTGCAGACCTAATTATTTGTAAAATGTTTAGTGGTATTGATGCAACGACCGCTGCAATATCTAATACTAATTCATTAACTAATTTAATTATTACGTTATTTATGGGTTTAAGCGTGGGAGCTAATGTATTAGTTGCAAGATATTATGGAGAGAAGAATTCAGAAAAGGCTCAGGAGGTAGTTTACACATCTATGATTATTTCAGTTGTAGTTGGTGTAGTAATGGGTTTATTTGGATTTTTCTTATCATCTACATTCCTAAAGTGGATGAACACTCCCGCTGATGTTTTAGAGCTTTCTTCAACTTATTTAAAAATATACTTTTTAGGCTTACCATTTTCAATGATATATAATTTTGGTGCTGCATTGTTCCGTGCTGTTGGTGATACTAAAAAGCCATTTATTTTTCTTTCTATAGCTGGTATTTTTAATGTATTATTTAATATGCTATTTGTTATAGTTTTTAAAATGAATGTAGCAGGTGTTGCACTAGGTACAATTATTGCACAAGCAATATCTGCCGTATTTACAGTAGTAGCACTTTTTAGATTTAAGGGCTTCTTTAGATTTAAGCTAAGTGAAATAAAGTTTTCTAAATCTGCTGCTTTAGATATTGCACAAATTGGTATTCCATCAGGTATTCAAGGTGTAATCTTCTCACTTTCAAATGTATTAATCCAATCATCTGTAAATGAGTTGGGAACTAATATTATGGATGGCTCTGGTGCGGCTAATTCATTAGAGGGCTTTATTTATACAGCTATGAATTCATTTGCACAAGCTGCTGTTGCGTTTGTCTCAGCCAACTATGGCGCAGGCAATAAGCAAAATATTAAAAAGTCATTCCTGTATTCACTATTCTATGTATTATGTATGAATTTAATTATGGGAGTAATAGTGATTTTATTATCATCTAAATTACTAACACTATATGTTACTAATGATGAAGCAATAGAGGCCGGAAAAGATCGACTTGAGATTATTGCATTTACTTACTTTTTGTGTGGCTTTATGGATGTTGGTGCTCAAAGCATGAGAGGCTTAGGATATTCAATAAGACCCACTGTAATTTCTTTATGTGGAGTATGCGGTATTAGATTATTATGGGTATTTGTAATCTTTAAGCTTGATATGTTCCATAATTTAAATGGCTTAGTTATTTCTTATCCGATTTCATGGATATTAACATTTGTACTACAGGCTATTTGCTTCTTATTTGCTTATAGAAAACTAAATTTTAAAAATAAGATTCCAGAAGAATCAATTGAAGCTTTACAAGCATAAGAAAAAACCATCACTTTTAGATTCCGTTTTAATCAAACAGAATCTTAGAATGATGGTCTATTTTTTTTCTAAAAACTCAATTACTTCATCTACTAGGTAGCTAGGTACAGAAGCACCTGATGTTACCGACACAGATTTGATATCATTAAAATTGTAGCTTTTAATTTCCTCGACTGATTCAATTAATATAGTATTAATTCTGGCCTTAGAAGAGGAGTATGCTAGCTTATTGGTGTTAGAGGAGTTTTTATCCCCAACTACGATACATAAATCAACAGGCTCCTGTTTAAGTACAGCCTCTTGGCGTAATGTAGTTGCATTACATACTTTATTATCTATTATTGCATTTGGATACTTAGACTGTATTACATCATAAATTTCCTTTAAGTCAAATATAGATAATGTTGTTTGATTTGTTACATATATTAGGCTAGAGTTGAGGCTTAAATCATTAGCTTCAGCTGTATTTGTAACTAGATTAATTTTAGAATTGTTTTCTAATATGCCCTCACACTCTGGATGATTACGAGTGCCTATATAAATAATTTCATATCCTTTATCTATGTATTCATCGATTTTGTTATGAATAATTGATACATAAGGACATGTCGTATCTACTATTTCTAGTCCCTTTTCCTTTGCTTTAGAATACACCTTTTTAGAAACACCATGAGCTGAAAATACTACAGTACCCTCATTTATATCATCTAGCATTTCTAATCTTGTTTTATTATTGTCATTTTTTATAGCAACACCCTTTTGTCTAAGTTCATTCATAACGAATTCATTATGAATAAGATTTCCTAAAAGAGTAATAGGTCTTTTGATGTTTTGATTATCAATAATGCTTAAGACAATATTATAAGCATTTTTCACACCATTACAGTAGCCTTGTGGTGTAATCTTATTTATTTTCATTTAACCCACCAAATTTTCTATTTCTTGAGCTGTAATCATTAATTGCCTTATCTAGCTCCTTCACATTAAAGTCAGGCCAGAATGTGTCAGTGAAATAAAGCTCAGCATATGCAAGTTGCCATAATAAAAAGTTGGATATTCTACATTCACCAGAGGTTCTAATTAATAAATCTAAAGGTGGAAGGTCTTTTGTGAAAAGATTATTAGTAATAATATTTGGAGTAATGTCCTCTATTTGAAGATTTCCATCTAGCACTTCTCTTGCTATTTTTTTGACTGCAGAAGTTATTTCATCCTGTCCACCATAGTCTATACAAAGAGTAAGGGTAATACCTGTTTTATCATTTGTAAGCTCTTCAATAGTTGTGATTAGCTTTATGAGTGATGCGTTTAATCGGTCTCTTTTACCTATTACCTTAATTTTAATATCTGATTCCTTAAGCTTACTTAGGTATTCATTTTGAAGCTTGACAGGAGTATTCATTAAATACTCTACCTCTTGTGCTGGTCTTTTCCAATTTTCAGTAGAAAAACAAAATACAGTTAGGTATTTAATTCCTCTTTCAATACAATTTTGAGCAGTTTTAAAAATGTTGATTGCACCATGATAGTGACCAAAGGTTCTAATTTGACCTTTCTTTTTTGCCCATCTTCCATTTCCATCTAATATTATGGCAATGTGATTAGGTGTGTTTAAAGCTTTCCTACATTTGCAAGGAGGCTCTGCATGGTCTTCCGCTCTTTGACTTTGTGTATTCATTTCCGGCGCTTTTTAAGAAAGTTTACTTTGGC
>JAZNYN010000178.1:0-3351 GCA_045594405.1 Anaeroplasma sp. | reverse complement strand
CTGCATTTACAAATACTGTGCTTGCAGCTTGGTTACATGTTACTGTACCGAAGTTTGTAGATGCTTCTCTAACCTCATGAGTTTGAGTGCCATAAGTAAATTCTACATTTGAAGAATCAACCGTGATTACAGCTTGTGCTTTTGCAATAGTCCAAGAAATATTACCATCTGAACCAGTTGCCCACTCGTTATTATCTGTATCAGTTAACTCAACGTTAATTGTATATGTACCTGCATTTGTTTGCTTATTATTAGAAACACTCATGTAAGATGTTACACCATTTAACTCTGAAGTTAATTCAAAACCAGTATAAGTGTATGTACCACTTAATGTTGGCTCTGTAACCTTTCTCTTTTGAATTTTCCAATCTAAATCAGCAAACACAGGTTCGTAATAATTATCTTCATCATATGCGAATACTACTGATGCGGTATAGCTACCTGCGTTAGTCTTAGCATTATTAGTATATTCGCCTACATTTAGATAATCTGGTAGGTTAGTAACGGTTACTGTCTTTTCGGTTTCATCATATTCAAATGATGTATAAACCCAGCTAACATTACTCATGTCAAATGTTGCCTTATCAATGAATAATGTTTCAGTTACTGTACCTGTATAGTATTCTGAATTAATGATATTTAATGTGAATGATTCTTCACCTGCATTAATGCGACCATCATTTCCAGAGATTTCTAAATCTTCAGTAAATAATACACCACGGTCATATAATTCATATGCTAATGTATGTAATGTTCTGTCGTAAACGAAATCCTTTTCTGTGATTCTGATTTCAATAGTACGTGGAACAATTTCAATTTGAATATCCTTAACAATGTCATAGAAATTTCTATTTGATGGTGTAAATGTAGCAATAGCGTTGATTATTGCACCTACTGTTGTAAATGCATCACTTGCTATACTTCTTAAAGAATATGTTGCTACACCCATTGATAATTCCCACTCACCATATTCACTAGTAGGAACCTCAACCTCAGATAATGTTTCACCATATTCTGCAGTTGTATCGTCATAGATTTCCTCTGTTGCCTTATCTACAAATACATCAAATGTAATAGATGCACCAAAGTAATGATCAGTTTCTGAAACTGTTGCTGTAATAGAATAATAACCAGAATCAATAACTGAATTTACATATGATTGAGTATCAGATTGTTCATATTTATAAGAATATAAAATATTTACATCATCAGTATCACCATTATCCTCAGTAATACCCATATTAAATCCATTAGTATTGTTAGGATTATAAACGAATTCAGTTGTTTCAACCTCTATAGAAACATACTTCTTTGTTACGACAACTAATATATCGTTGTCAATAATATTATAGTTATCAGTATCATCTGGAGTATAAGTCATATTATAAGTAGTTGAATCACTTATAGCATCCATACCTAATTCAACAGGTGATGTCCAGCTGAAGCCATCTGGTAATTCAATATCAGATAAGCTAACACCCCATTCAGTTTCGAATCTTGAAGGCCATGTAACAACTGGATTAGCCTTGGCAATTACAAATGTTGTGTCTGTTGAATCACTAGTATAGTTTTCATTTCCTTGAACGCTTGCTTTAACTATATACGTACCAGCATTTGTAGGAACTGTAGTTGTGAATGCTTCTCCATCTAAAGAGTATTCAAATACGATTGTACCGAAGTTTGTAGTTGCTGTTGGAGCATTTGCTGCATTACCATAAATCCAGCCTGTGATAGCAAGATTACTAATTTCAGTAGTAGCCTGCTCTACAGTTACTGTTACAGCTACATTTGAACATACATTATAGTTAGTGTTGTTGTGAACAAACTTAGCGCTTAGAGTTTGATTGCCTACATTACCAACTGTACCAGTACTATTCCAAGACCAAGTACCATCGTCATTAGATGTTAATACTAATGAAGATACTAAATCACCATAAGTTGCTGATAGGCTTGGAGCTGTTGGTGTATAGTCAGCCTTAGCAATTGACCAAGAAATGTTTCCATCAACACCATCTGCCCATTCATAATTTGTAGTATCAGTTAATGTTACTACTGCAGTATAATCACCTGCATTAGTTTCTACATTTCCAGATACGCTCATGTATGCTGAATAATATCCATTTAACTCTAATGTAATTTCTTCAGTTGTATAAATATATGTACCCTTTACTGTAGGCTCATTTACCTTAGCCTTAGAAATAATTAATGATCTAGTCTCAGATAAACCATTATAATCATCAGTGTTATCAACTGTAAATCTAACGGTATATGTTCCTGCAGCTGATGGTACTGATGTTGAATATGCAGTGTCTTCTGCTGTTGAAAGCTTATATTCAACTACAACTGTACCATATTTAGCATCATAAACAGGATCATTAGGAACATCTCCATATGTCCAGCCTGTAATTGAAGGAGTAGTCTCCCAAGTGTTAAGTGTCTTACTAATTGAGAATGTTAATGTAATTGTGTCTGATGCAGTGTTTGCAATCCATTCATAATTATCAAAATCAATTAGCTTTAATACTACATTATATGAAGAAACATCAATACCACCAGCATTTTCAATTACAGTATAAATATCTGTATCTTCAATATCAGCAGTTAATGTTTCGCCAGTATATTCTTTAGCAGTAATTGTAGGTGATGAAACCTTTTGCTTATCTACAGTTACTGTCTTAGTGATATTTGTAATATTGTAGTTATTATTAATATTTGTATCAGTAGTTGATGCAGTAAACACATAAGAACCAGCGTTCTTAAATTCTTCTACACAAGATACTGTCATATTAAATGATGAGCCATTCACTAGCTTAATAGCTGCAGTTGGACTAGATAAAACAGTACCTGTGTATGAGTAGTTTGAAGCTGCTGTCCAGCTAACTGAAACATCCTTAGCAGCAATTGACCATAATAATGTTGTATTATCAAAATCAAGGGCCTCATAATTATCTGTGTCAAAAGTGAATGATACTGTTGCAGTATAGTTTCCTGCATTAGTACCTGTATTACCAACATATGCAGCAGTTACACCAGAAGGTAAGCCTGTTAAAGCTACTGTTTGAGTAGAACCATCATATGTAAGTGATGTGTAATCCCACATAACATTACTCATATCGTATGAAGCTTGACTGATTGTAACAGTATAGCTTGTTGAGTCGCCATCATAGTTATCAGTACCTTCTACAGTGTATGTAATTGTGTAAGTTCCAGCATCTGATAACACACCACTATGGCTACATTCTACATCACCGAAGCTTGAAGTTGCTGTTCTTACTGTATGAGTTTGATCACCATAAGTAAATTCTACATTTGTAGTATCAACTGTAATAACAGCTTGTGCCTTTGCAATTG
>JAZNYN010000177.1:0-22463 GCA_045594405.1 Anaeroplasma sp. | reverse complement strand
TGCTCTTTCATGCATGTCCATTAATACCTGCATCTCATAATCAGCATTAAGCTCGACTAATCTTTTCTTAACCTCGCTCATAATACCTTCCTCCTTTATTTGATTTAGGTCCTTTTGGTTAAATATATCTAACCACTTCTTTAATTCATTTTTACCACATGCATTCTTCTTTGTCAATTCTAGCATTATTATTTTTGAATATGGAATTTCATTGCCTAAACAATCTCTTAGCTTAAACTCTCTTAAATACTCTTCATCATCATATACAGTATAATTAAATATTGCAAAAACTATTGAATATGTGTTTTTATAATTATTTCCAATAGGTATACTTCTAGCTGTCATCCTTCCAAGATAATAATTTAATCTCATTGCCATATCATATTCAGGCTTTTTATTTTGCATCTCTAGGTTTAGTGATGTATTCTTATCTATTATTTCTACAAATACATCAAGATTTGATGTTTTAAAATCAACTCCATTTTCTATAGTATTTTTAAGATAAACTATACTATCCTCTTCAATATTAAATAGCTCTGTTGAATTTAAAAAATCCTTTAAAAATCTTTTGTCATTAAAAAATGCATTAAATACTACTGGGTGAGATATTGCTCCCTTTAAAATATTTTTATTGCCTACCATACTTTAAATTCTCCTTTATATATTTTTCTTATTCATATAATATATAGTCAAAAAAAGAGAATTTCTAAAAAAAATTTGTAAAAAAAATAAAAAAGCGCCTTAACCACATCATAAAAAAGCTTAAGGCTGCTACCTTCCGATCCTGACCTGGTTCACCCTTTATGATTGATTAAGGACGTTATTGATTTTATCATAATACTTATTTTTTTTCAATAGAGTTTTTAACTCGTAAATCACTAAAAAAATCACTAATAATTTTCGAACATTCCTCTTCTAGCACTCCTGGCACTATAGATACTGTATGATTAGTTTTAATATCAAATAAATTTATTAAGCTTTTGTGTGCTCCAAAACGATAATCATACGCTCCATATACTACTCTAGGAATTCTTGATTGAATAATTGCACCACTACACATTAAGCACGGCTCTAGAGTAACATACATAGTACAATTCTCTAATCTCCATGAGTTAAGCTTTTTGCAAGCCTTATTAATTGTTATTATTTCTGCATGCGCAGTGCTTAGGTTTGAGCTTTCACGCTTGTTGTAGTCTCTTGCTATAATTTTATCATTGTATACAATCACACAGCCTACAGGAACCTCATCAATAGCTAAGGCTTTTTTTGCTTCCTTTAAGGCCTCCCGCATATATTTAATATCATTACTTTGCGTCACGATATAAAACCTCATGACAGCAACGACATCTCGCTTCGTAGCTTTCCTTTTCACCAACTAAAATAGTTGGATCATCATAGTAAGCAGGTTGTCCTTCGATGATTCTTTGAGTCTTAGTTGCTTCCTCTCCACATACACTACAAATGGCTGTCAATTTAGTAACATGCTCACTAATTGCCATTAAAGGACCAACTACACCAAAAGGTTCGCCTCTAAAATCTGTATCTAAGCCGGCACAGATAACACGATATCCTTTATTAGCTAAATCAGTAACATATTTAACTAATGAATTATCAAAAAATTGTACCTCATCAATAACAATTGCTTGAGTATCGTTCTTTAAATGACGATAGATATCACTACCGTGAGCAATCGCAACTGCAGATAAAGCCTTTTTGTTATGGCTTACAACCTCAGTTTTAGAATAACGATTGTCAATCATTGGCTTAAATACAACATATTTTTTCTTTGCATAATCCATTCTTTTAACGCGTCTGATTAATTCCTCTGTCTTACCTGCAAACATTGGACCACAAATAGTTTCAATCCAACCCTTTTTTTCACAATAATAATTCATAAACGAACCCACTCCTTAAATCGCTAAAACTTTAAAAACATTATATCACAAACAGCACCTAAATTAAAGGTTGAAAACGAATGAAAATAAATTAATTTATACTAATCAAATAGAAAATAAAAAGGACCTATTAAAAGGTCCGTTTATCAACTGATTAGTCTTTCTTGATGCCGTAACGCTTATTGAACTTTTCAACACGACCATCTGCTTGAGTAAATGCTTGCTTACCAGTATAGAATGGATGACAATTTGAACAAGTATCAACACGAATCTCATTTAATACAGAACCAGATTCGAATACGCTACCGCATGTAGTACAAGTTACAGTGATATTCTTATAATTTGGATGAATATTCTTTTTCATGTACAGCACACACTCCTTCCGCCATGACATATGTCATAGTAAGTACTGATTTATTCTAACACAATAACCAACTTTATTCAAGTGTTTTTAGATATTAATTTAAACTATTTTTTATATGCTTTTCAGTTACATTCTTCAAATCAAACTGTGCACCTAATTGTCTTATTTTAAAGAAGAAGGCCTCATAGCCTCTTTCTATATATTCAATTCCATATACCTCGCCGCCATATGCTAACACCAACAAAGCCAAGGCTGCAGAATGCCTTAAATCTAAAGCTTTAAAGTTGTGTCGTTCTAATGCTTCAACCCCCACAATATAAGCTTTATTTCCAATTATATTTACATATCCTCCGCAATTATTAAGATCCTTAAATATTTGCATGCGATCTTCAAAAATCCCTTCTTCTATACAGCATGAGCCCTTTGCTATACTCAATAGCACAGCAAATAGTGGCTGCATATCAGTAGGGAAAAGCGGATAAAAATCCGTCTTAATATTAAATGCCTGACCAAAGGATTTTTTAGCTCTAACCGTATCCCCCCTCAGCTTAACATTATATCCAGCATTCATTAAATATGTTAGTGAGGTGTTGTAATGATATGGAATACTTCCCTTAACCTTTATGTCTCCACATAATAATCCCATAATTATAAATGTCATTGCTTCTATTCTATCTGGTATGATTTTAAATTTTATTTCATCAGGTATATATAATCTTCCACAGGTAATGCATACGTCTAAGGTTGATTCTATGTGATAGCCGAGATCTCTTAAAAAATCAATCAAATTCATCGCTTCTGGTTCTATAACCAAATTGGAAATTATTGCCTTGTTGCAGGTTAAAGATGTAAGAATAGCATTGATTGATGCTCCTACACTTCTTTTACTTAATCTATAATTGATAGAAGGCTTATCCTCTATCCTATTTATATATAATATATTGTCATTAATATTTGTTTCATAACCAAAAGCATTTAGCATATCTATATGAGCATCTATTGGACGTTTACCAATGTTGCAACCACCAGGTAGTGTAATAATACACTTACCAAACAAATTCAGCATTGGTCCAATTAAATAATATGAGCCTCTAAGCCTCCTACATTCATCAATGCTTAGAGGCTTATATTTTATTTTCTTACTGTCTATAGTAAGAGTATTTCTTCTAAATCTTACCTTACAGGATAAATACTTTAATATTTTAATAATTAAAAGTACATCAGAAATTCTAGGTACATTCTTAAGAGTTATTTTATCCTTATGAATAATACTTGTACAAATGATTGGGATGCTTGCGTTTTTTGAGCCACTTACTTTTACTGTTCCTTTTAAATTGACTGTCTTCTTTACTATAAATTTTTTCAAAATAATCACCATAGTAAGTTTATTAGTCAATTTATTAAATTATTACTATAAAACAAAAAGCACCAAAAGGTGCTAATTATTATAAATCTTTAAATACAGGAACTGACTTAATTAGATCCTCTCTTGATTTTACCTCTAATACAACATAAGTATCAAAGGCTTTTGCCATATCCTTAAATTTCTTAATGTCAATATTACCATCGCCTATAGCTAGATGACATTTTTTTGTATTACCATCATGAATATGAAATTCCTTAAACACAACCGGTGTTGTCTTGATAATGCTATATAGCATATAATTATCATTATCATCATGACCTATATCATATGTAAAATAAAAGTTATTATTTGCTAAATCACGGTATGTCTTTTTCATATATGAAGCTATATTAGTGTTTTCAATTACTAACGTCATACCATACCTTCTACAAATTATAGAGGCCTTTTCTAAATTGCTAATAAGTCTACTAATATAATCATCATACTCTTTATCATTTATATAATTTTTCTCTCCCGATATAGTAACGATAGGACCTACCTGGTTATGTACATTAATTTGCTTAACATATCCTTGACCTAGCCTTGCATATTTTCCAAGTAGTGTAAGATATGCAGCTACAACCTCATCATATGAGGCAAAATCAGCCTCATCATAGAAATGAAGAGTTGCCTCTAGATTATTTTCCTCTAATAGCTTTTTGGCTGAATAATCCTCCATAGCCCTACGACAGTAGCTAAAATTAAGGTTAAGCTCAATGAAATCTAAATCTAGCTCCTTAGCTAATTTTACGTTTTCTTCTATTGAATTAAACTCATATAGCTGAGGCATACCAAGCTTCATATTATATCACTCTTATCCTTAATACATCTTCAACAGCCTTTAGATTTTTAACACAAACATCATTATCCACATCAATAATTGTATATGCATAATTACCTTTTGAGTTATTAACTAATGTTTCGATATTTCCGTTTTGTTCAGAAATAGCTGTAGTAAACTTAGCAATCATACCAGGCTTATTTAGGTGGCAAATACAAATACGCTTTGCTCCCTTTTTAACACCAGCATTAGTTTGAGGATAATTAACAGAATTTTTGATATTGCCATTATCAATATAATCAATAAGCTGATTAATTGCCATTAGTGCACAATTATCCTCAGCCTCCTCAGTTGAAGCTCCTAGATGTGGAAAGCAAATTACGTTATCAAAATTTACAACCTTTGGATTTGCAAAGTCAGTTACATATTTTTTAACCTTACCATTTTCAATTGCTTCCTTTAAATCATCATCATTAACTAATGCATCTCTTGAGAAGTTTAATACAATTGTTCCATCCTTCATCTTATCAAATACATCCTTATTAACCATTTCCTTAGTTGCTGGATTTAGTGGTACATGGATTGTCACATAATCACTTGCCTCAATTAAATCCTCTAATTTTTCAACGTATTTAACATTTTTAGCTAGGCTCATTGCGTTTTGAATCGATAAATATGGGTCATAGCCTATAACATTCATTCCTAAATCATTACAAGCATTAGCTACTAAAACACCAATAACACCCAATCCAATTACACCAATTGTTTTACCCTTAATCTCACAGCCTGCATAGCTAGCCTTTGCCTTTTCAGCTGCCTTAGCAATATCAGCGTTCTCTTTATTTTCATTAATATATTTTACGCCACCTATTAAATCACGGCTTGCCATGAATAATCCGCATAATACTAATTCCTTAACGGCATTAGCATTAGCCCCAGGTGTATTAAATACTACTACACCCTTATCTGCATATTTATCAAGTGGAATGTTATTTACACCAGCACCAGCTCTAGCAACCGCTACAACGTCCTGTGGTAATTCATAATCAGCCATTTGATAAGATCTAACTAAAATAGAATCTGCAGCCTCAACAGTATCAACTGTTGTATTATTACCAGCTAAAGTAGCAAGTGCTACCTTAGATATATTATTTAAACAATATGCCTTCATACTATAGATTCTCCTCTTCAAATTTCTTCATAAAGTTTACCAAGCATTCTACACCCTCATATGGCATAGCATTATAAATAGATGCTCGCATACCACCAACACTTCTATGACCCTTAATGCTTTCTATTCCAGCCTTCTTAGCTTCACTTACAAACTTAGCATCTAATTCTTCATTCCCTGTTCTAAACACAACATTCATAATAGAACGAGACTCTTTTTCTGTTGGACAATTAAATAGCTTAGATGTTTCTAAATAATCATATAGAATTTTTGCCTTTGCTTCATTCTTAGCCTTCATAGCCTCTAAACCACCATTAGCCTTTAACCATTTAAACACCTTACCACACATGTAAATAGAAAAACAGTTAGGAGTGTTATATAAGCTGTTGGCATCAACTTGAGTTTTCCACTTTAGCATTGTAGGCACAGGATATTCGAATTCATCCTTAATTAAATCCTCACGGATAATTAGGATAACTAATCCTGCGGGACCAACATTCTTTTGAACACCTGCATATATTACACCATATTTAGTTACATCTACAGGCTCTGATAGGAAGCAAGATGATTGATCTGCAACAAGAGGCTTTCCCTTAGTGTTAGGAAGCTTATTAAACTTAGTACCATAAATAGTATTATTTTCACAAATATAAACATAATCAGCATCATCCCTAACATCTAAATCATTACAATCTGGGATATAGCTAAAGTTCTTATCCTTTGATGAGACTAAGACCTTAACATCACCAAATATTTCAGCCTCCTTAGCTGCCTTTGTTGAAAATTGACCAGTTAATATATAATCTGCCTTCTTGTTCTTCATTAGATTCATAGGTACAGCTGCAAATTGTTGACTCGCTCCACCCTGTACAAAGATAACCTTGTAGTTATCAGGAATATTCATTAATTCCTTTAAATCCGCGATAGCCTCATTTAAAATCCCTTCAAATGGCTTTGAACGATGGGACATCTCCATGACAGACATACCGCATCCTTTATAATCTAATAATTCTTCCTGTGCTTCTTTTAAAACCTCAACAGGTAGCACAGCAGGACCTGCTGAAAAATTAAATACTCTACTCATAAAAATCCCCCTATAAAATATATGTTTAAAATTAAAAAAAGTCCCAAATTGCTTATATGCAATAAGGGACGAATTAATAAATCCGCGGTACCACCCTAATTAGGTAACCTCACTTTATAATCCTTTAACGGGGATTAACCGGAATTCATTACATTCACCAAAGAGGTAGATTCATAGTCTAAGGTGCAAGCTTTCACCAGCCGCTTGCTCTCTAAAATCCTTAATTTGACTACTATAGTCTCTTTATTGGTTTTTAAAATTTGAGACCATTTTACTACAGGAAATAGAGCAAGTCAATACTTTTTTAATTAAAATTTCGCATTATTTTATTTTGTTCGAACAAAGGCGAGTCGTTTGAGATGTTTGTGCGTGAAAAATATACAAAACGTTGTATTTAGCCGAATATTATAAAAAGGCGGGTTATACCTCGCCTTATGCTATTAATATCTATTTATATACTTTTTTATTTCCCAATCAGTAACAACTCTACGATATTCATTCCATTCAATTGTTTTTGCTTCAATCATCTTAGTAGTAGTGTGTTCACCTATAGCTTTAGTAATAATTTCATCCTTTTCAAACTCTTTAATCGCATCATATAAATTGCCAGGTAATGATTCAACACCAAGCTCGTGACGCTCATTATCAACCATCTTATATAGGTTTTCATAGATAGGGTCTACCTTTGGACAATTACCATTAATGCCATCTAAACCTGCAGCTAAAATAGCGCTAATTGCTAAATAAGGATTTGCTGCAACATCTACATTTCTAATTTCTGTTCTAGTTTTCAAACCGCGTGCAGCTGGAATTCTTACCATTGTTGAACGATTTGAATCACTCCAAGAAATATAGCAAGGTGCCTCATAGCCTGGGACAATTCTCTTATATGAATTAACAATTGGATTAGTCATTAAGCACATACCCTTAGCGTGCTTTAATATACCAGAAATCCAAAGGTTTGCAGTTTCAGATAACTGATTTTTTGTAGAAGAATCATGAAATGCATTCTTACCATCATTAGATAATAGTGAGCAATTTACGTGCATACCACTACCTGCAATACCCTCTACTGGCTTTGGCATAAATGTTGCATGAAGTCCATGACGACGTGCAATGTTCTTAACAACAAGCTTAAATGTTTGTACATTATCACATGCCTCGATTGCCGAATCGAACTTAAAGTTAATTTCATGTTGTCCTGTTGCAACCTCATGGTGAGCAGCCTCAATAGTAAAGCCAATGCGTTCAAGCTCTAATACTATATCACGACGACAATCCTCTGCACAGTCTACTGGTGCTAAATCAAAATAACCACCAAAATCATTAAACTCTAATGTAACTTGGTTTTTTTGATCTAGCTTAAATAAGAAGAATTCAGGCTCTACACCTACATTAAATGCCTTGTATCCCATTTCGTTCATCTTCTTAATGTTTCTTTTTAATATACTTCTAGGGTCACCCTCAAATGGAACATGCTCCCCATTTTCACCTGGACGATATACGTCACAAATAAATCTAGCAACCTTACCATATGCAGGATTTTCCCAGCTTAATACTAAAAATGTATCTAGGTCAGGATGTAAAAACATATCTGCCTCATGGATTCTTACAAAGCCTTCAATTGATGAACCATCAAACATTACCATGTTGTCAAGTGCATCCTCTAGACGTGATGCAGGAATTTCTACATTTTTTAAGGTACCCATAATATCAGTAAACATCATTCTAATATAATGAATATTTTCTTCCTTACAAATTCTTCTAATGTCGTCTTTTGTATAACCTTTCATTTCAAATAACCCCCTTTAGATTTTTATTCTATAAATCTTTTTGTTATGCTTCTTGATAAATATAGCTTTGTTATCATACCTGTGATAATACCAGTAAGAACCGACAATACCGCAATAAATGGTAGATAATAAACTACAGCCTCTGTTGACATTATAAAGATAGCCATTATTATTTGCCCAAGCGAATGTGTAAAGGCTGATGCAACAGAAACTCCAATAATTGAAAACACCTTGAATTTAACCAGTATGAACATCACAACAAATGATAAAACACCACCAGATAAACTCATCAAAAATGTTGGAGTAAGAATTGTTCCTCTTAATAATCCAACTAAAAATATTCTTAATAAATTAACAGTCAATGCCTCAGAGGACTTAAATTCATAAAGCATTATTAATACTATAACATTAGCAAGACCAAGCTTTACACCAGGTATAAAAACCGGAATAAATGATTCTAATATTGAAAGAACAATGGCTATGGCAAGTAGCATCGCCATAATACAATACCTTCTTAATTTCATACTATTGCATCCACTCCCTCTTCCGATCTTAACACTACATAAACCTCGTTAGGAAGACAGCTAATAGTTTGTCCTGCCTTATCTATTAAGCCTTGATTAATACAAACATGATTTGTACAGCCACTTTCTACTATCTTTACCCCATCACTAGTAACTAATATTTTTACAATAGATTCACTACCCTTAATTTCAATCAGCTTATCCTCTTTTATGTTATCTAATACTTCTTCATATACTATCTTATTTTGAGAATAAACATATATCTTTAGGTTTTCATCTGTTGAATTTCTATTAATTAATATAGTAGCAATCAAAGCAACCACCAATATTGCAAGTATTAATATAATATCATTGCGATATCTTTTCATAAAAATCCCTCGCTTTGATATAGAATTTCATTATCACCATAAAGCAAAATATCAACACCCTTATTTGATGCAAATTCCTTTGCGGTAGTAATATCCATTGAGAATATTGCCGTTGAATAAGCATCACATAGGGTTGAATTTGGACACATAACATTTACACTTGTATAGTGATAAGAAGGATAACCTGTGAATGGATTAATAAGATGATGGGCCAATCCTTCAGCATATTCCTTCATTTGATATTTATATGAGGATGTACCAATACTAGTGTTAGTACATTCTAAAATCTTAATGTATTCCTTGGCAAAGGGCTTTGTTAATCCTATCTTGAAATTATCTTCACCCTTAGCCCCTAAGGCAACACTCGATTCACCAGCACTTAACAAATAACCAGTTACATCATTTGAAGCCAAATAATTTATAACCATTTCAGTGGCATAGCCTTTAGCTATTGCCCCAAGATCCATATTAGCATCTCCAATAAGCTCAATAGTTGTATCTATAATATTTACAGTGGTATTATTCATTTTTTCAAGCTCAGATGAAATCACCTCACTACTCGGATAGGCTCCATCATCCTCAATGGCACCCTTCCAAATATGAGCTAAATTTCCAATCAGTGGATTGAAATAACCGTTTGTATCTACCTTTAGCTTTAAAGCATCTTCTACTAGCTTAATCAATTCTGGAATAGCCTCTATTTTTCTTTTTTCATTAAGTGAGTAAATATTTTCATACCTTGATGATTGGCTAAAATCATCAGCCAAATCATCGTAAAGCTGATATATCTCTTTTATCTTTTTATAGTGAGTGTCAGCTTCTTTTTCATTATAGAAGGTAATTGTTATTACAGTATCCATCACATAGATAGGATTACAATTAGTAACCCTAAGTGCCTGTGAGCATGAAGATAGCATTATACCTATTAATAATAATATAAGGATATATATCTTCTTCATCTTAATCACCTTCCTTGATTTATTATAACAAAGAAATCTTATTTTATAAAGATATTCTAAGCAAGAAAGGTGGTTAATAAAACCACCTATTATTTTATTACTTAGTATAGTTAGGAGCCTCTACTGTAATATCAACATCATGAGGATGTGATTCCTTTAAGCCTGCGTTTGTGATGCGAATAAATACTGCATCAGTCTTAAGCTTAGCGATTGTTTCACAGCCACAGTAGCCCATACCTGAACGTAAGCCACCACATAATTGGTAGATTGTATCAGCTACAGCACCCTTATGTGCAACACGACCTTCAATTCCTTCTGGAACAAGCTTCTTTGCTGTAACATCCTTTGCTTGGAAATAACGGTCAGCAGAACCACGCTTCATAGCTGCAAGTGAGCCCATACCTACATATGCCTTATACTTTCTACCTTGGAAGATAATTTCTTCACCTGGAGATTCTGTACAGCCTGCAAGTAATGAACCTAGCATTACTAAATCAGCACCAGCACCAATAGCCTTAACAATATCACCAGATAGCTTGATACCACCATCTGCAATAACACATACACCCTTATCCTTACAGAATTCAGCAACATCTGCAACAGCTGTAATTTGAGGAACACCAACACCTGCAACAACACGAGTTGTACAAATTGAACCAGGACCAATACCAACCTTAACAGCATCAACACCTGCCTCAATTAGCTCTGCTGCAGCCTCCTTAGTTACGATGTTACCAGCAACTAAATCTACATTTGGATAAGTAGTCTTAATCTTTCTAACTGTTTCAATAATATTTTTTGAGTGACCATGTGCAGAGTCTACTGTGATAACATCTACACCTGCAGCAACTAATGCTTTGACACGGTCCATTGTATCAGCACCAACACCTACTGCGGCACCACAACGAAGACGACCCTTTGAATCCTTACAAGCATTAGGATAATTAATTGCATTATCAATATCCTTAGAAGTAATTAAACCAACAAGCTTACCATCCTTATCTACGATAGGTAGCTTTTCAATTCTATTTTCCCATAAAATCTTTTCTGCATCCTTTAATGTTACACCAGGATTTGCAGTAACTAAATTCTTGCTAGTCATTAATGTGCTAACCTTAGCGTCAGAAGGCTCAGTATACTTTAAGTCTCTATTAGTAATAATACCAACAAGCTTATTATCCTTATCAACAACTGGTAAGCCAGAAATCTTAAAGCGTGCCATTAATGCAAATGCTTCAGCTGTAGTGGCATCCTCAGATAATGTTACAGGGTTTGAAATCATACCACTTTCATTACGCTTTACTAAATCAACCTCTGCTGCCTGAGCTTCAATTGACATATTCTTGTGAATAAAACCAAGACCACCCTCACGAGCAAGCGCGATAGCCATCTTTGATTCAGTAACTGTATCCATTGCTGCAGATACGATTGGAATATTCAAAACAATATTCTTAGTTAAATTTGTCTTTAAGCAAACATTTGCAGGTAAAACCTCACTCTTTTGAGGTACTAATAATACGTCATCAAATGTTAAACCAGTTCTTAGGTTATCAAAATTCATAATTATATCCTCCCTATATAAATTATTATTTTTGATGCTTCTTGAAGCATTCAATTGTATTTTCAATTAAGCATGAAATAGTCATAGGACCAATTCCGCCTGGCACCTTAGTAATATATGATGCCTTCTTTTCTACATTTTCGAAATCCACATCGCCACATAGCTTTTTAGTTTCTGGATTTCTATTTACACCTACATCAATTACAACTGCACCTTCCTTAACCATATCAGCCTTAACAAATAAAGGTTTTCCTACTGCAGCAACTAAAATATCTGCTTGGCTAGTAATAGAAGGTAAATCCTTAGTTCTACTATGAGCAATAGTAACTGTTGCGTTTTTATCTAATAAAAGTCTTGAAACTGGGAAGCCTACAATATTACTTCTACCAATAACAACCGCATGCTTTCCTTCAATTTCAATATTCTTGCTTTCTAAAACCTTAATAATTCCCTTTGGTGTACAAGGAACAATTCCCTCCTGATGAAGGTATAGTGCTGCAACATTGGCAGGATTAAAGCCATCAACGTCCTTATCAGGTCTAATTGCTTCTATAACACGATTAGAGTCAATGTGCTTAGGTAAAGGTAGCTGAACTAAAATACCATCTACATCATCATCGTTATTAAGCTCATCAATGATATTAATAAGCTCATCTTCCATAATATCCGGTGTCTTTGTGATTGTAGTGTTTTTTAAACCCATTTCATCACAAGCCTTCTTCTTACCAGTTACATAAGAAACAGAACCTGGATCATCACCAATTAGAATAACCACTAGGTGTGGTACCTTATTGTATTTTTCAAATAAATCCTTTACCTCTTGAGTCATTTGCTCTTTTCTAATTTGAGCTAATTCCTTACCGCTAATTACAACAGCCATAAATCATTCCTACTTTCTATAAGCTTTTGCACCAATGTCTGTTCTATGGAATAGGTTGTCACACTTAATACTATCAACGATTTCTAATGCCTTCTTATTTGCTTCCTCTAGGGTAGATCCCTTACCTAATGCAAATAATACACGTCCACCGTTAGTAACTAGGTTACCTTCGTCATCTAATTTTGTGCCCATATGATATAAATCCTCTGAGTCAGCATTTTCAATAACAAAGCCCTTCTTATAATCACCCGGATATCCCTTAGATGCTAAAACTACACCAATTGTGTATGAAGAGTCCCATTCTAATACGGGAGCCTTACCATCACATATTGCTGTAAAGGCATCATAGATATCAGATGTCAAGCGAGGTAGGACAACCTCAGTCTCAGGATCACCAAATCTAGCATTAAACTCAATAACCTTAATGCCATTATTAGTTTTCATAAGACCACCATATAAAACACCCTTAAAGGCATTTTTTTCTTTAACCATAGCCTGAGCTACTGGAATCATAATATTGTTAAGTGCATATTCCTTATCCTCTTCTGTGATAAATGGTAATGGACTATATGCTCCCATACCACCAGTATTAGGACCTAAATCATCATCATATGCTCTTTTATGATCCTGAGCCATTTCTAATGGATAAACATTTTCGTTATCTACAAAAGCCATAAATGAGAATTCTGGGCCTTCAAGATATTCCTCAATAACAACACGGTCATGACCGAACTTGCCATCAAGCAGCATATCTCTTAAAGCCTCATCTGCCTCTGCAAGATTATTAGCAATAACAACACCCTTACCAGCAGCTAAGCCATCATACTTTAAAACTGTAGGAAAGCTATTAGCTCTTACAAACTCTAAAGCCTCAGTATATTCAGAAAATACATGATAGTAAGCTGTAGGCACATTGTATTTTGCCATTAAATCCTTAGCAAAACTCTTGCTAGATTCGATTAATGTTGCTTTTTTTGTTGGACCAAAAATCTTTAGACCTGCTTCGGTAAAGGCATCTACTATACCTGCTGCTAAAGCGGCCTCAGGACCAACAACTGTTAAATCAATTTCTTCTGCCTTAGCAAATTCTACTAGGGCCTCAACATTGGTTTCTTTAATATTAACACAAATTCCTAATTTAGCAATACCAATATTGCCAGGAGCCGCAAATAATTTTTCTACCTTTGGAGATTTGCTTAATGCATGAGCAATAGCATGCTCACGCCCGCCTCCACCAATAACTAATACCTTAGCCATTAGTGCTTAAAATGTCTCATTCCTGTTGAAAGCATTGTAATGCTAGCCTCGTTTGCGGCAACGATGCTATCCCCATCTCTTACGCTTCCACCTGGTTGAACGATAGCCTTAACACCATTAGCAACTGCGTATTTAACAGTATCATCAAATGGGAAGAAACCATCAGATGCTAAAACTAATCCTTCTGTAATATTATTTCCATGTGCTTGTTCAATTGCTAGGTGAGCAGACCCAATTCTATTCATTTGTCCTGCACCTACACCTGCAGTTACACCATTTTTTGCAACTACAATCGCATTAGACTTAACATGCTTAACAATCTTCCAAGCAAAATCTAAATCAATTAATTCAGCCTCAGTAGGCTTAACATTAGTTACACACATATCAGATGTAACTTCCTTTGTTGTATTATATGAATCAGCATCCTGAACAAGTAAGCCACCGTTAACAGAAACGATAGTCTTATATGCTTGATTATTCTTATTCATATTAACCTCAATTAATCTAATGTTCTTCTTAGATTCAAATACCTTTAAGGCACCCTCATCAAACTTAGGAGCAAGTATAACCTCTAAGAATACTGGCTTCATAAGCTTAGCAACCTCTTCAGTAATAGTTTGGTTAGTAGCAACTATACCACCAAAGATTGATACAGAATCAGCATTATACGCCTTGTTCCAGCAATCAACAACATCTTTACCAATTGCTGCACCACATGGATTCATATGCTTTAAGCCAACCATAAATGGTACATCAAATTCAGATGTAATAGCTAGGGCAGCATTTGCATCCTGAATATTGTTATAAGATAATTCCTTACCATGTAGCTGCTTTGCATTAGCTAATGAATAAGGTGCGTCATTATTAAGTGAGTAGAACTTTGCATTTTGATGTGGATTTTCACCGTATCTTAATGATTGTACTACATCAGCCTCGATAAATAATTTTTCTGATAAGCCAGCCTTTTCACGCATAAATGTAGAAATCATCATATCGTATTCAGCTGTATGAGTATATGCTTTAGCTGATAGCTTAAAGCGTGTTTCATATGTTGTATCACCATTTGCCTTAATTTCTGATAATACAGTTTCATAATCTGATGGATCACAAACAACAGTAACAGATGCAAAATTTTTAGCAGCTGATCTTAGCATAGAAGGTCCGCCGATATCAATATTTTCTATTGCATCAGCAAGCTCTACATTTTCTTTAGAAATAGCCTTCTTAAATGGATATAAATTTACACATACCAAATCAATAAATTCAATTCCATTTTCCTTTAGCTGTCTTACATGATCCTCAACATCACGTCTAGCAAGTAGACCACCATGTACCTTTGGATGTAAGGTTTTTACACGACCCTCACAAATTTCAGGAAAGCCTGTAACATCCTCAATATTAATTGCCTTAACACCATTTGCAAGAAGTAGCTTTAGGGTACCTCCTGTAGCAATAACCTCATAGCCCAAGTTATTTAGGCTTAATGCAAATTCAACGATGTTTGTTTTATCACTTACACTAATTAATGCTCTTTTCATATTTTAATTCTCCTCAACAATCTTCTTTACAGTAGCTGGATATAGGTCATGCTCAATTGCATGAATCTTTCTTTCTACATCCTCTAATGTATCTGTTTCTTCGTACTCAAACGCTTTTTGAGCAATTATAGTACCACAATCAATATCCTTATCTATATAATGAATAGTAACACCAAACACCTTAACTCCATAATCATAAGCATCCTTAATTGCATGTGCACCCTTAAATGCTGGTAAAAGGGCTGGATGAATGTTTACAATCTTCCCTTCATATTCAGATAACAATACTGAACCACAAATCTTCATATAGCCAGCAAGTAAAATTAAATCAATATTATTTTCCTTTAATAATTTAACGATTGCAGTCTCATATGCTTCCTTTGATTCATAATCCTTTAATGTGAATACATAAGCTGGAACCTTATGATTTTTCGCTCTTTCTAAAACAAAAGCTTTTTTCTTATCACAAACAACTAGCTTTATCTCAGCATTAATATATCCAACCTCAACGGCATTAATCAACGCTTCAAAATTAGTACCACTGCCGCTTGCGAATACAGCGATTTTTTTCATTACTTAATTACTACTGCACCTGTATCGGTAATCTTACCAATAACAAATGCATCCTCGTTTAATGATTTTAAAATTTCAATGGCCTTTGGTGCTTCTGCCTCATCCATAGCTAAAACCATACCAATACCCATATTATAAACATTGAACATTTCGCGGTGATTAACATTTCCATATTTTTCTAAGAACTTAAATACTGGTAAAATTGGCCAAGAGCCCTCATATACCTCAATACCCATTTCCTTAGTAAGGATTCTTGGAATATTTTCATCAAAGCCACCACCAGTAATATGGGCAACACCATGAACATCACAATTCTTAATAACCTCTAAAACCTGCTTACAATAAATTTTTGTTGGAGTAAGTAATACCTCACCAACAATTCCCCCAAGCTCCTCACTATAAGAATGAAGATCAATATTATTATCAGCAATAATTTTACGAACCAAAGAAAAGCCATTTGAATGTACACCTGAAGATTGGATACCTACAAGCACATCATTAACCTTAACCTTTGAACAATCAATAAGCTTGCTTTTTTCTACAGCTCCCACTGAGAAGCCAGCAATATCATATTCCCCCTGGCCGTACATACCTGGCATTTCGGCAGTTTCACCACCGATTAATGCACAGCCTGCTTGTTTACAGCCGTCAGCTACGCCTTTAACGATAGCCTCAATTTTAGCAGGTTCATTTTTTCCAACAGCAACATAATCTAGAAAGAATAACGGTTCCGCACCTTGAGCTAAGCAGTCATTTACACACATTGCAACAGCATCAATACCAATAGTGTCATGCTTATCCATTTCAAAAGCTAGCTTTAGCTTTGTACCAACACCGTCAGTACCTGAAACTAAAACTGGCTCCTTATAGCCTAAGCTTGCTAAATCGAACATCCCACCGAATGCACCGATATTACCCATAACACCTGGACGACTAGTTGATGAAACATGACTCTTAATTCTTCTAACAACTTCATATCCGGCTTCTAAATTTACACCAGATGAGCTATAAGCCTTACTCATATAATTTTATCCTCCTAACTATTTCCCTTGTTAGCTTCTTCAATTGATTGATATAAAGCTGTAGGATATTTTCCATTGAAGCATGCCATACATAATTCATCTCTTCTGCCAGCCTCTAATAATTGCTCAGGCTGCATAAAGCATAATGTATCAGCATTAATCATAACTCTAATTTCCTCTAGAGTTTTTTGAGCAGATATTAACTCATCATAGGTTGACATATCTACACCGTAGAAGCACGGATTAATAATTTGAGGTGAGCCAATTCTAACATGCACCTCAGTAGCACCTGCTTCTCTTAATAAATTAACAATACGCTTAGATGTTGTACCACGAACAATTGAGTCATCAACTAAAACAACTCTCTTACCCTTAACAATTGATGATACAGCAGAAAGCTTCATCTTTACACCACGCTCACGTAAATCCTGAGATGGTTGAATAAATGTTCTACCAACATATTTATTTTTTATTAATCCTATTTCATATGGAATACCTGATGCCTCAGCATAACCAATTGCTGTAGATAATGATGAATCAGGAACACCTATTACAATATCAGCATCTACTGCAGTTTCTCTTGCTAAAATCTTACCTGATTCTTTTCTAAAGGTATGAACATTGCATCCTTCAATATCACTATCAGGTCTTGCAAAATAAATATATTCCATTGCACACATATAGTGTCTTTTAAAGTTAGAGTAATCATAGCTTGATACACCATTTTCATCAATTACTATAACCTCACCCGGATTAACATCTCTAACATACTTAGCATTAATTACCTCGAAAGCACATGTTTCAGATGATACAACATAGCCATCTCCAATTTGACCTATAGCTAAAGGTCTAAAGCCATACTTATCACGCATTGCATAAATCTTATGCTCACTCATAATAACAAAGGCAAATGAGCCCTCCATCATTGATAGTGCTTCAATTATATTGTGAATTCTTTTACTTTCATCTGAAGTCTTCTTAACTAAATAGGCTAAAATTTCACTATCAGATTTAGTTTGAAACATAAAGCCCTTTTGCTCTAGGTAAAGCTTTAATTCCTTAGCATTAACTAAACTACCGTTATGACAAACTGCAAAATGTCCAGTTTGGTGATTAAATACAAGTGGTTGTATATTTTCCTCACCGCTTGCATCAGCATTAGCATACTTGCAATGCCCAATCGCCATCGTACCAGCAAGATCCTTAAGATTAGAATCTTTAAAAACCTCAGTTACTAATCCTGGTCCTTTTTTTCTGGTAAATCTTTTATTTTCATCACATGCGACAATACCACAGCCCTCTTGTCCACGATGCTGAAGTGAGTGTAGCGCATAATATGTTATTTCAGCAGCGTTTGGAACATTATAAATTCCAAAGACACCACATTCCTCATGAATTTCTCTATCATTAATAAATTCTTCATATTTCATGATGTATACACCTTCTTTATAATATAAAACTATTTAACTAATTGTAATCTCTTATAAATTTCTTCGTATGCTGCATAAATATCACCAAGGTCTTTTCTAAAGCGATCCTTATCTAGCTTAACCTTAGTTTCCTTATCCCACATTCTTGCAGTATCTGGAGATATTTCATCACATAAAAGAATTTGTCCATCCTCTGTTTTACCAAACTCAAGCTTTAAATCTACAAGAATAACTCCAACCTCGTCAAATGCCTTTACTAAAATATCATTAATTTTCTTAGCTATTTGATTCATTTGATTTAGCTCCTCATATGTTGCAGCATTTAATAATACAGCATGATGCTCATTAATAATTGGATCATCAAGCTCATCATTTTTATATGTAAGCTCATATACAGTGTTTGATAATACTAAGCCTTCATTTAAGCCTAAACGCTTCGCCATCGTACCAGCAGCAATATTTCTAACGATTAGCTCGATTGGAAATACCGTTACCTTTTTACATAATTGATCACGTTCGTTGATATACTCTACAAAATGTGTAGGTACACCTTCTTCATTTAACCTATTATATATAATAGATGAAATCTTATTATTTAATTTACCCTTATTAAGTATTGATGCTTTTTTAATACCGCCGTATGCAGTTGCATCATCCTTATAGCTAATAATGATAAAATCCTCATTATCAGTGCTATAAACCTGCTTAGCCTTGCCGTTATATAACAGTTCTTCTTTATTCATAATCTAACCCCTAAATAATATTATTTTTTAAAATATGCTACAGCGTTTTTGAAGATATCCTGATATTTATTACCACTTATATTTTTATATAGATTATCTTCAATTCTTTCGCTATGACCCATCTTACCTAAAATTAAGCCGTCCTTTGAAATAATACCTTCAATTGCGTAATTTGAACCATTTGGATTGTATGGTGATACGATAGTTGCATTATCGTTATCATCAACATATTGGAATGCAATTTGACCATTTGCAATTAATTTCTTAGCAAGCTCATCAGAAACAACAAACTTACCCTCACCGTGGCTTACTGCAATCTTATGAACCTCACCACCAGAATAGCTTGCTAGCCAAGGTGATGCGTTAGTCATAACCTTAGTTGAAACCATTTGTGAAACGTGACGGTTAATATCATTTCTAAATAATGTAGGGGATTCCTTAGTAACAGTACCTAATCTACCATATGGTAATAAACCTGATTTAACTAAAGCCTGGAAGCCATTACAAATACCTAAAATTAATCCCTTACGATCTAACAATCTGTGAATTGCATCCTTAACAGTTTCTTGATTTAGTACATTGGCAATAAACTTACCAGAGCCATCTGGTTCATCACCAGCACTAAAGCCACCTGATAACACGAAGATATCACAATTATCAATATTAGCTGCCATCTCAACAATTGAGTCCTTAATGTCAACCTCTGTTAAATTCTTAAATACTGAAGTTTTAACCTTACTACCAGCACGTAAGAATGCCTTTGCAGTATCGTAATCACAGTTAGTACCTGGGAATACTGGAATATAAGTTAATACCTCATTCTTATTCTTTAATAACTCAACCTTAGCATTATAAGGCTTAATATCAATTAGCTTGCTATCATTATTAGCCTTATCCTTATAAACTTGATTGAACTTAGTAGTAATTAATTCCTCTAGGTAAGCTAATTCAAACTTAACATTATTAATGCTTGCATAGCTATTACCAGTTGTATATCCTAATAAAACAGCATTAGGACAATCTAATGTATAATCAGTTTCAACAACAATTGAACCATAGTTATATGCATTTAATTCATCAGTAGGATAATTTGCTGTAAAGCCAATTTGATTACCTAATGACATCTTTGCTAATGCTTCTACTACACCACCAAAGCCTAGTGCGTAAGCAGAAATAATTGTCTTATCCTCAATCTTAGAAGAAACATAATCAAAGTTCTTCTTTAATTCATCTACATTTGGCAAGAAGTTAGGAAGCTCATTATGCTTAATTAAATAAATCTTAGAACCTGCCTTCTTGAATTCAGGAGAGATAACATTATTAGCATTAACTGTTGTAATACCAAACGCCATTAGCATTGGTGGAACGTTAATACTATTATAAGTACCACTCATAGAATCCTTACCACCAATTGATGGAAGGTTGAAATCTAGCTGCATCTTTAATGCACCTAATAATGCTGCAAGAGGCTTACCCCATGCCTTAACATTATTCATCTTTTCAAAATATTCTTGATAAGAAAATCTCATCTTGTCATATCTAGCACCAGCAGCTACAACCTTAGAGATTGCTTCAATAATGGCATATTGGCTACCATGGAAAGGGCTCCACTTTGTAATAAATGGATTGTAACCATAAGCCATGATTGAAGCTGTATTAGTATAAGCATTTAATACTGGTAGCTTTTGACATGATACTTGAGTTTCAGTCTTTTGGTATTTACCACCAAATGGCATTAATACAGTTGATGTACCGATTGTAGCATCAAACATTTCAATTAAGCCCTTTTGACTAACAACATTATTATCTGATAATGTTTCCTTTACAATATTCTTAATTGTTTTCTTTGCTTTATTTACAAATGGGTTTGCAGTGCTGATTGCTTCAATCTCTGCTTGTGCATAATGCTTAGCACCAGCTGAATCAATAAATTCACGAGAGATATTAACAATTGTTTCACCCTTATAGTTCATAACTAAACGAGCCTCAGCTGTCACATCAGCAACATGATTTACCTCGATATTTTCAGATGCACAATAGCTAATAAATTCTTCTACATCCTTTGCCTCAATAACAACAGCCATTCTTTCTTGTGATTCAGAAATTGCAAGCTCAGTAGCATTTAAGCCTGAATACTTAGTAGGAACCTTATCTAGATTAATGTTTAATCCATCAGCTAATTCTCCTATTGCAACTGAAACACCACCAGCACCAAAGTCGTTAGATTTTTTGATTAATCTAGTAACCTCAGGTCTTCTAAATAATCTAGAAATCTTTCTTTCCTCAGGAGCATTACCCTTTTGTACCTCTGATGAGCAAAGGTCAATTGACTTAGTGTTATGCTCTTTTGATGAGCCTGTAGCACCACCAATACCATCACGACCAGTTCTACCACCTAATAGTAATACTACATCACCAGCAGCTGGAGATTCTCTTCTAATTTCAGATGCCTTAACTGCACCAACTACAGCACCAACCTCTAAACGCTTAGCAACATAATCATCATGATAGATTTCTCTTACATGTGTTGTAGCTAAGCCGATTTGATTACCATATGAAGAATAACCTGCAGCAGCCTTAGTTGTGATAATACGTTGAGGTAGCTTACCTACCATTGTATCCTTAACATCTGCATAAATATTACCCGCACCAGTTACACGCATAGCTTGATATACGTATGCTCTACCAGATAGTGGGTCTCTAATTGCACCACCTAGACATGTTGATGCACCACCAAATGGTTCAATTTCAGTTGGATGGTTATGAGTTTCATTCTTAAATTGTAATAACCACTTTTCATCCTTACCATCAACATCAACAGTAACAAAGATTGAACATGCATTATTTTCTTCTGATTCTTCTAAATCATCTAGCTTACCAATCTTCTTTAAATATCTAGCACCAATACATGCTAAATCCATTAGACATAAGCTCTTATTTTCTCTATTTAGCTCTTTTCTAACCTTATAGTATAAATCAAGTGCTTCTTCTAATTCATTCTTTATAAATGATTCATCAATAGTTATCTCAGTTAATTCTGTATTAAATGTAGTATGTCTACAATGATCTGACCAATATGTATCTAGAATTCTTAATTCAGTTTCATAAGGATTTC
>JAZNYN010000176.1:0-9790 GCA_045594405.1 Anaeroplasma sp. | reverse complement strand
CATATGGCTCTGGGGCGGTCTTATGGCCCTCTGCGCCCTTTTCTGTCTCATTACCAATATTATGGCCAACAGAATGTCCACCCGAACCTCAAGGGACGTCACCAAAGCCCTCCGCAGCGACCTTTTTGCAAAGATAACCTCCCTTTCCTGCGCCCAGGCCGACGACTTTACGGTGCCCTCCCTCATATCCCGTATTACAAGCGATACCTACAACCTACATAATATGGTGGACAGGATGCAAAGAATAGGCGTCCGGGCCCCCATTCTTCTCGTAGGCGGCATTACAAAATAAAAAGTCCTAGCAAGCTAGAACTCTTTGTTAGATTATAAAATTAATGCCTTTGAACAAGCAACAGCTAAAGCACCATCACCAATATGGCATGATACAGATAATGATAATGGACCAAAGTAAATATCCTTACCTGGGAATGTATCCTTTACCTCTTGTAATAGTATTAATGCTTCAGTTTTATCAACACCAGAATATGTAACCTCGATATGTACATTATCTGTTCTACCATCTAAATCCTTAAGATGTGTTTCAATGCATTCAATAATAGAATCAATCATAATACGCTTAGCATTAGGAATTGTTCTATTCATCATACGATACTTATCAAGCTTTTCACCCTTGATTCTTAAGATTGGCTTAATTCTTAAAGCACCACCTACTGCAGCTGCTGCAGGTGTAATTCTTCCACCCTTACGAAGATACTTTAATGTATCAACCATAATGAAAATGTCTGAATTCATTTTTTGTTCTTCTAAAATTGCTTGGATTTGTGAACCAGTATATCCTTTTTCTACTAGCTCCATTGCATCTAAAACACTTTGACGTTGAGTGATTGAAATTCTTTGATTATCAACAACAAAAACCTTGCCATCATAATGCTCCTTTGCAAATGCAATAGAATTACGACAAGTTTCTGATAGACCACTAGACATTGGAATATACACTATCTCATCATATTCAGCTAAAAGCTCATCCCAAATACCTGCAACATAATGAATAGATGGTTGAGATGTAGATACATCAGCACCAGCTAAAAGCTTATCATAAAAACCCTCTTGAGTAAGAGTAATATCCTCTAAATACTCTTCTCCATTAATTGTAAATGGCATAGGAACAACACTAATTCCTAGTTCCTTACCCTCTGACTGTGTAATACCACTATTACTATCAGTCATTACAGCTACCTTTGCCATAACTTCACCTTCCTAAAAAATAATATTGTACTGATAAAATTATATACAATAATTACATTTTTGTCAATTTTGTAACGGCAATCGACAAGAAAAAATAAAGCCTCCTTTAGAGACTTTAATCTATATCTGTATATTCTGCGTCAATTACTATAACTTTAGAATCATCAGCAGCTGCTTTTGATGGACCCTCACCAGATACATTAGATTTATTTTTCTTAAATAATAAAATAATCATTACAATACTGTATACAATTACTAAGCCACCAAATATCTTAATAATAATACCTAGAATAGCCTGTGCAGAAATAAATAATGATAAGACACCAACTAATAAAAGTGGTAATTCCTTTTTTAGCTGAGCCTTCCAATTTTCAGATCTAACTATTCTTATTATAGGTAAAACAATTAACCAAACACCAAATAAAATACTAACTATTTGATTAGACCATAGGAATATAAACAATAATCCTAAGAAAATAGTTAAGGTATAAATAACCGCTGGAAGTAGCTTCTTCTTGTCGTTTAAGGCCTGATTCCATGCTAGATAGCAAGGTATAGAATTAATTATTATAATAGCAACACCCACAAGCGTAAATATAGTATTTAATATCGTATCAGTTGGAATGAATATTAATGATGCACCTACTAAAATTAATATAACATATAAAAATAATAATGGCTTTTTGTTTGATGAGAATGTAAACATACAATCTCCCCCTTTTTATATTATACTCTTCTTAATAAAGTTACCCTTGATTCCCTTAACTGGAGAAAGTGTTACAAAGGCATGCTCGTCATATCTATGAACAAGCTTAATTGTCTTTTCAACCTCATATGTTGAAACAACACAATAAATCTCTATTGATTTATGATGAGAATATGCACCCTCAACATTAATGAATGTACAGCCTCTTTTTAGCTCAACTAATATAGCCTTACTTATATTTTCACTCTGATCAGTGAAAATATGTACACCAGTATATGTATACGATGTATGAATCTTATCCATTGCTAGGCTGTTAAGAATCATTCTAATAACAGTAAATAAGAATACAACCCAGCTACCCTGTAATATTCCACCACCAACTAAGGCAATAATAACATTTACAACCATTGAAATATTTCCGATAGAAATATTCTTATGTAATGCTAAGCTTTGACCTATTACATCTATACCACCAGTTGATGTACCAAAGCGTAATGCAATACCAGATGCAACACCTGAAAGCAAGCCACCTATAATAGCAAGAGTTAGTACGCCACCATAATTCATCATTTCACCTGATGTTGTAATGATTGGCTCAACTAGCATGCTAAATGGAGATGAGGTTAATAAGCCTGTAGTTAAGGATTGAACTGCAACGGCTACTATTGAATAAATAGCGAATTTTCTAGAAACAAATTTAAATCCTATAGCTACAATTGGAATATTAATAATAAAGACAAGCAAACCAAGATTAATATCTCCGCCTAAACGCTGAACTAATCTTTGAATTAGTTGAGCTAAGCCTGTAGCTCCACCAGAATAAAGCTTTGCTGGCTCTAAAAACCAAACTGTAGTAATAGCAAATAATAAATTAGATAAAATAACTATCGTTAATCTAAACAGAGTATCTAGTAATTCTTTTTTATTCAACTTCATCTTTAAACACCTCGATACAATAATATTATAACACTTTCTATTTTATTTTCAATAAAATGAAAGGTCATATCGCTTTTGATATGACCTAAATAATATTATTTATTTAATAACTTGATTAATAAATCCCATAGGCATTGGAAGCCATCTGAAGAAATTACTGGAGCAATAATTAAAGCTATTGTAGACATTAGCTTAATTAAAATATCCATTGCTGGACCAGCTGTATCCTTTAATGGGTCACCTACTGTATCACCAGTAACTGATGCCTTGTGAGATTCACTACCCTTACCACCAAAGTTACCTTCTTCGATATACTTCTTAGCATTATCCCATGCACCACCTGCATTAGCCATAAATACAGCTAGCATAATTGCAGATAATAAACCACCAATTAATACACCTGCTAAGCCTTGAGCACCAAATACTAAACCAGCAACAATTGGAGAAATAACTGCGATTACACCTGGCAGAATCATTTCCTTTAGTGATGCCTTAGTTGAAATATCAATACATCTATTATAGTTTGGAGTTGACTTTCCTTCTAGGATTCCAGGGTCCTTTTCAAATTGATCACGAACCTCTTCAACCATCTTGTTAGCTGCTCTACCTACTGAAGCAATTGTTAATGCTGAGAATAAATATGGTAGCATTGCACCAACTAATAAACCAATAATAAATACTGCAGGGTCATTGAAATCTACATGAATACCACCAACCGCATGACAGAATGATACGATTAATGCTAATGAAGTTAATGTTGCAGAACCAATACAGAAGCCCTTACCAATTGCAGCTGTAGTATTACCTACTGAGTCTAGCTTATCAGTAATCTTTCTAACTTCATGTGGAAGCTCTGCCATTTGAGCAATACCACCAGCATTATCAGAAATTGGACCATAACCATCAACTGATACAGTAATACCTGCAGTTGAAAGCATACCTACTGCTGCTAAGGCAATACCATAGCCACCCATACCAGAAGAATTAAATACTAAATAAGAAACTACGATAGCAAGTGCTAATACAGCAATTGTTAAGCCTGTTGACTTCATACCAGAGCCTAAACCAGCAATAATGTTTGTTGCATGACCAGTTTGAGATTCCTTAGCGATATCCTTAACTTCCTTATAATCAGATGATGTGTAGATTTCAGCTACAACACCAATTAATATACCGGCAATTAAACCAACAGCAATTGCGATAAATGCTTGAATATTATTTAAATAGAAAATTGATAAGAATAATGCACCTAATACTACGATACCTGTTGCTACATATGTTGCAATATTTAAAGCCTTATGAGGATTCTTCCAGTTTCTCATTCTAATGAAGGCAACTGATAATAATGATGCAAGAACACCAATTGCACAAATCATTAATGGGAAGAATACTATTTTTAAATGTGCTGTATCTGTAATATTTTCTGGAGTGATTGAGAAGATAGCCATTGTTAAGGCAGAAATAATAGAACCTACATAAGATTCAGTTAAGTCACTACCCATACCAGCAATATCTCCAACGTTATCACCTACATTATCAGCGATAGTTGCAGGATTACGTGGATCATCCTCTGGAATACCAGCTTCAACCTTACCAACTAAATCTGCACCTACGTCTGCAGCCTTTGTATAGATACCACCACCAACACGTGCAAATAACGCAATCATTGAACATCCTAAACCATAACCAGCAACAATGCGGATTGGTCCTTCAATGCTGCCTGTAATTGCATATGCAGCGAAGAATAAACCTGTTAAACCTAATAAGCCAAGTGCTGAAACGGAAAGACCAAGAATTGAACCACCAGTGAATGCAACCTTTAATGCACCACTCATACCTTCTTCGTGTGCCTTCATAGCTGTTCTTGAGTTAGCCTTTGTTGCGGCAAACATACCAATCCAACCAGCTAAGCCTGAGAATAATGCACCTACTAAGAAGCAAACAGCTGATTGCCATCCTACACCCTCAGCACCTTGTAATTGTGGAATAAAACCTAAGCATGTTAATACTACTGCGAAAACTAATACAAAAGGAATTATAACCTTATATTCACGCTTTAAGAAAGCCATTGCACCACTGTGAATATGATTTGATATTTCCTCTACTCTTTGATCCTTCACTTGAATTTTTGCTACTTTTCTAAACAATAAGAAAACAAAGCCTAATGTAATTAAGGTCGCAAAAATAACAAGAGAAAGGATTAAAATATGTTCTTTTGACATAACGAACATCTCCTTTCAATACTATAAATTTTAAGAACTGTATAGTTTTATTGTTTATTATACCTTTTTTAAGCAATAATTGCAAGAAAAATGTAACGTTTTTTACATCGTAATTATGGAAATTAATAATTAATTAAGTTATTATATAAATAAGATAGCTAATGGAGGTAAAATATGGGACCTAAGGAATATATATTAATTGGAGTTGGAGCTTTATTAGCATTATTTATATTAATAATTCTAATAAGAGCATTTGCATTTAAGGATAAAACAAACTATCGAAGAAACGTGCCATTTAATGGTGAAAAGGATGATATTGTAAATAAGCTAGGTGAGCTACTAAAATACAAAACAATATCACATGAAAATGAAGAGGAAACTGATTATAAGGTATTTGATGAATACATAAAAAAGACAAAGGAGCTATATCCTTTAGTATTCAAGGCATGTGAGTGTACAATCACAAAGGAGCATGCAATCAAGCTTAAGCTAAATGGTAAATCATCACTAAAACCATCTATATTAATTGCACACTATGACGTAGTACCAGTTACAGAGGGCTGGAGCCATGATCCGTTTTTAGGTGAGGTTGTTGATGGTTACTTATATGGACGTGGAGCTGTCGATACAAAGCTAACCATGGCTTGTGCACTATCAGCATTAGAAAAGGCTCTAGAAAAGGGCTATGTTCCTAATAATGATTTATATCTTTGCTTTGGAGCAAATGAAGAAATTAATGGTGACTCTCAATTAAAGCTTGTTCAAGAATTTAAAAAGGAGGGCATAAGGCCAGCCTTTGTATTTGATGAGGGCGGAGGAATCATGAATAGTGCCTTCCCTGGTGTAAAGAAGGATACTGCCTTCCTTGGAATGGTAGAAAAAGGCTTTTTAAATGTAAAGCTATCTATCGATTCAAATGGTGGACATTCATCTACACCTAAGAAGAATGGACCAATCATTAGAATGTCAAAGGCTTTAGCTAAAATAGAGAAAAATCCAATGAAGCCTAATATTACTCCTACTGTTAAGGAGCTATTAAGAATTATGGGTATGAATACAATATTCCCACTTAAGCTTGTATTTGCAAATATGTGGCTGTTTAAGGGCTTAGTTAAAAAGCTATTTTCACAGCTTAGTGCTGATACACGTGCTCTACTAACCTCTACATTTGCCTTTACTACAATAAATGGTGGTAATCAAACTAACGTTATTCCAAATCACGTTGAGGCAAACATTAATATTAGAATCGCACCATTTGATACTGCAGAGGCAATTGTTAAGCATATCAGAAAGGTTGTTAAGGATAAGAACATTATGATTACATATGAAAATGTAAACAAGATGTATCCTGAATGCTCATTTAAATCTGAGGGCTATAATTTAATTAAGGAAACTATTATTGAAACATATGATGATACTATTGTATCCCCATTTATTATGCTAGGTGGTACTGATGGTAGACATTATAATGAAATTTGTGACTGTGTAATTCGCTTTACTCCTGCAAAGCTAACAAAGGAGGAGCGTGCTGGAGTACACGGTTTAAACGAAAAAATAAAGGTAGAATCACTAGAAAAATGTCTAGAATTCTACCAAAGATTATTAGAAAAAATCTAAAAGTTATGGAGGCTAGCTTTAGCCTCCATTTTTTAATTATAATGATTTGCCCTTCTTACCATAAAGCTTAAATAGCCAATATGAGAATAGAATAGACACTACCGCAATAATTGGAATTAATGTGTTACCAATACCAGGAATTAAAACTATTAATAAAATAGCTAATACTAATGGTACAGGAACAAGCTTAGGATCCTTAATAAAGTACTTATATGCTAATGCACTGAATAACGCAATAAACGCTGTATCAAATGCTGGTGCTAAAGCTTCACTTTCTAAAATAGGAGTAAGTGGTACAATACAAATTACACCAATTGTCATAATTACAGTAGTAACGATAGTTGAGATTGCAACAGAAATTGTTGATACAATTTCAGCTTCCTTTGTTCCTTGCTTAACTCCAACCATTTCTCTAGCATTTACAGCACATGGAACCTTTAGGTTAACTAGATTACCTGTAAAGAAACCTAAATATGTACCTTGAACACCTAGCATTGGAGCATATGTAATAACCTCTATAATTCCACCTAATAGGAAGAATAATAAAGCAACCATACAACCACCAATAACCTTGAAATTAGGCATTTCCTTTAAAACGATTGCCATAATTACTGGAATAGCTAAAATTAGTAAAATAGCTGCACCTAAAAATATTTGACCATAAAGATGGCTCTTATCATTATATGACATTTTCTTCTTCATACTAAATCACCATCCCTAATAGTACAGCTGCAACCATACCAATAATCATACTTAAGCCTAAAGAGAAATTCGCAATCCACTTTTGCTTAAGCTTCTTCTCAATTAAATCAAATAAAGCCATACAGCCAAATGTAATTAAAACTACTGAAAGAATTATTATCCAGCTTACAGGCTCCTTAGTATATTCACCTGCATCATTTTTTGTACCTCTAGCTAGCTTAGAAAACTCTACTGCTGTAAATGAACAAACCATTGCGATAAAGGCAGCACTAAATAAAATATCACCAAAGCCACGCTTCTTAGGGGAAGCCTGCTTTTCACTAGCTACTGGCTTATCACAAGGCTGTGCCTCCTCAACAGGCTCGCTTGCTTCTACTACCTCTTCATAAACAGCCTCTTCTTCAGCCACCATAGCCTTTGATAAAAGTTTCTTATCATATAGCTTAAATCCAAATAAGCAGAACAATGGACCAACTAAAATACCTAATGTCATTACGAATACTGCAGTAACGAAGGCTTCATTAGTCATTGTAGTAACACCATATTTTAAGAATTCTGTTTCAACCGCAGATACTGCAGAAGTTTCATAATGAAGGGCACCAATTACTGAAAGTCTAATCCAAGGAACTGGAACACCAATCTTACCTGATAACGCAATAACACCTATTAAAATACTAATAGATGGTAGTATTGTAAAAATAGTACTACTTAAAATAACCTGGTTAATTTTTTTCTTATCCATACCAATCTTTTTAGCATCTCTTAATGATCTAAATAAAAAGAAGACAGATCCAGCTAATACAAAGACTGTTACTAAAGCTCCTAGTAGATACATCCACCAAGAGTTAGCAATTTTCATATCCATACTTATATTCCTCCTGTAAATGTCAGTTACGTTAATATTATACATAATTTTGTAACAATAAACAATTTTAAAATGTTATAATAACAAAAAGGAAGTGATATTGTGTCAAAAAAATTTAAAAAGCCTAATTGGTTTATATACTTAATTTTCAGATGCATCGCTAAGGTACTAGCTAAAACTAAACATAACCTAAAGATTATTAAAAATGAAACTAAGGGTGTAAAAACAGCATATGTAATAATTGCTAATCATGAATCTGCAACTGACTACATTAATATGACGGCTACGGTTAGTAGACGTGCACACTATGTTATTAGCAATAGCTTCTATCAAACATTAGGTATTAAGCCGCTTCTAAACGCAGTAGGTGTTATACCTAAGCAGCAATTCCAAACTACTGTTAACGATATGAAAAGGATGAAGACAGTGATTGAAAATAATCGTCCTATAATTATCTACCCTGCTGGATTAATGACAGAATCAGGTATCACTACTCCTATTCCAAAGGGAACTGGCAAATATCTTAAATGGTTAAATGTTGATGTTTATGTAGGCTATACAGAGGGAAGCTATCTTACAAACCCTAAGTGGAGCAAGAAAAAAAGAAAGGGTCAGATAACCCTTAGCATTACTAAGCTTTACTCTAAGGAGGAGCTTAAGAATTTAGAACCAAATACAATTCAAAATAAGGTTGAAGAGGTCTTATACTATGATGCCTACAAAAATCAAGAAAGAAATATGATTCCATATAAGAATGGAGATAATATAGAAAACTTCGAAAATGTATTATATGAATGTCCAAAATGTGGAGCACTTCATAAAATGTATTCTCAAAATAAAAATGAGCTTGTTTGCCAAGAATGTAATAACACAATCTATGCTGATAAATACGGCTTCCTACATCCAAAAACAGATAAGGATGTTGCAATTAAGCTTCCTAGTGATTGGGTAAGAATGATTCAAAATAACCTTAAACAAAAAATACAGGCTAATGAAAATTATTCAATCACTGATGAATGCGAAATTCATATGATAAAGAATAACAAATTTGTTCCTGTTGGTTCTGGTAATATAACACTAGATAAGAATAATTTTACTCTAGTTGGAAAAATAGATGATAAGGAAATCAATAAAATGCTTAATATAGTTAATTATCCTATTCTACCATTTATGCCAGGCATCTACTTCGAAATACAAGAGCAAATGAATATATATAGAATTTATCCAAAAAGAAATAAAGAGGTTACAAGCTGGATATATACTCTATACTATTTACAAAACAAAAGTAATTATTGATTTTTAGTTTGATATTTTTTTCCGCTATATTACTCATACTGTATTAAATCATTATCATAAAAGCTAGATTTTGATGTATATGCTTCATTAATGATTACCGTCTTGATTCTTTATTTGAATATATGATTTAGTATGTATATAGAAATAAAATTTCCTAAGAAATGAAAAAAAGATTAGCACTACTTGCTAATCTTCTTTTTATTTATAAACCACGTTAGCTTAAGATATCCATATCCCATA
>JAZNYN010000175.1:0-1769 GCA_045594405.1 Anaeroplasma sp. | reverse complement strand
AGGGCATATTATTGCTATATAAAGAATGGCTTTAAGGTATTAGAAGAAGAGCATATTGATTTAGGCAATGGAATGATAAATATTGATTATAAAATGATTAAGGAGCAAAAATAATATGGTTCATGAGGAATTTTACACATTATCAAATGGTGTAAGGATACCTAAAATTGCTTTAGGCACATGGCAAACAAAGGATGGAGAGGAATGCTATAACAGCGTTAAATGGGCATTAGAAGCAGGCTATAGACATATTGATACTGCAAATGCTTATGGTAATGAGGAAAGTGTTGGTAAGGCTGTTAAGGATAGTGGTATTCCAAGAGAAGAAATTTTTATTACTACAAAGATTCCAGCAGAAATTAAAACATATGATGGTGCTTTAGCTGCATTTAATGATTCAATGGCTAAGCTTGATTTAGGCTATATTGATTTAATTTTAATTCATGCACCATGGCCTTGGTCTCATATTGGTATGGATTGTACAGAGGGCAATATTGAGGTATGGAAGCTATTAGTTTCTTTATATGAAAAGGGTGTTGTAAGATCAATTGGTGTATCTAATTTCCATGATTACAATATTAAACCAATCGTTGAGGCAACAGGTGTTATGCCAATGGTTAATCAAATCAGATACTTTATTGGTAATACACAAAACGCAATAGTTGAATATTGTGACGCTAATAATATTTTAGTAGAGGCATATTCACCACTTGCTACAGGAAATCTAGTTAACGATGAAACACTTGCTAAGATTGCAAAAAAATATAATACTAGTATTCCAAAAATTTGTATTAGATATTGTATTCAAAAGAATACTTTACCTTTACCAAAATCAGTACATGAGCATAGAATAAAGGATAATTTAGATATTAACTTTGTTATTTCTGATGAAGATATGAGGTATTTAGATTCATTAAAGGAAATTGGACCAACTAGACCATTAAGAACATAAATAATTTTAAAGAGGGGAAGAATAAAATTATGATGTTTTACTTATTTAATAACATAAAAAGGAAAGACATTTTGGACAGTTACTTACAGGCAATAAATTCCAAAAATCAAAATGATTATGATGCTTGTATTTCTAAATTATTAGAATTTGCATTAGATAATTCTATTACAGGAAATATTTGGCAAGCATATATACTTTATACAATTATTATGAATGAAAATTCATTTACTAAATCATGTGAGCGTGGTTTAAAGCTAGTGGGAACTCCAACTCATGCACTTTTAGATATTACTAAGCTACATGAGCTATTCTATTCTAAAGAGGATTGGCTTAACCCATTATTTGACTTCCAGCTAAAGAAGGAAAATTCAACATATCTAGCAGCCCTAATTGATGAATTTGGCTCTATTATTAGAAAGGACCCTTCAATTGGCCATTTTGGACAAATGATAATAAGCTTCTTTAAAACCTATGGTGTAGGTGATATGGCAATATATCGTGCATTTAGAATAGAAAATGGTGATTTAGTCCCAATCTATAATGTATCAAATATTTCATTTGATGAATTAATTGGATATGAATCTCAAAAGAAAAAGCTAATTGATAATACTGAAAATTTTGTATCTGGAAACAGCTATAATAATGTCTTATTATATGGTGATTCAGGTACTGGTAAATCTACATCAATTATAGCTTTATTATCAGATTTCTTTACAAAGGGCTTAAGAATTATTGAGGTATATAAGCATCAAATGTCTGATATTCCAAAAATTATTAATAAGCTACGTACAAGAAATTATTATTACATCATATATAT
>JAZNYN010000174.1:0-13526 GCA_045594405.1 Anaeroplasma sp. | reverse complement strand
GCAGAAAAGAGGAAAAACGGCAGAAGCAGAGGCGGATCTGGATCATGCAATCAGATTTCATCTTGCCCCCCGGGATAACGGGAAGCCGCCCAGAGGCCTTTTGCCTGATGATGATACCGCCGCAGTTCAAAACCTGTTTTCCTACTAGGTTTAAAGAACCAACCATTACAAGTGACGCACCTGCAAGCATCATTTCAATTACATCATAGGCTGATGAAACGCCACCCATACCAATAATCGGAATGCTAACTGCATGTGAAACCTCATACACCATTCTTAAGGCTACAGGGTATACACCAGGACCTGAATATCCACCCTTAACTCTTGATATAATTGGTTTTCTTGTCTTTAGGTCAATACGCATACCTACAAGCGTATTAATTAAGCTAATCGCGTCAGCTCCACCCTCTTCAACTGCCTTTGCCATTTCAACAATATCAGTAACGTTAGGTGATAGCTTAACTATAATTGGCTTTGTTGAAACCTTCTTAACCTCTTTAACAAGATTCTTTGCAGTTTCTGGGTCTACACCAAAAGCCATACCACCTCCAGATACATTTGGACATGAGATATTAAGCTCAACCGCAACCACCATGTCAACATCATTAAACTTTTCAACTGTCTTAGTATATTCCTCTATACTATGACCACCAACATTAGCGATAACCTTATCATTATAATATTTTGCAAGCTTTGGAAGCTCTTCACTAATCACCTTATCTACACCTGGATTTTGTAAGCCAATTGCGTTAATCAATCCAGCTGGACACTCTGCAATTCTAGGAAGAGGATTACCATATCTTGCCTCAAGTGTGGTACCCTTTAAAGACATACTACCCAAGATATTTATATCATAAAGCTCGGCAAATTCATAGCCAAAGCCATATGTACCTGATGCAGGAATAATAGGATTTTTGAATTCGTGATTTAAAAATTTAATCTTAGTGCTCATCAAAAATTACCTCACCAGCTTCAAATACTGGACCTTCCTTACATACTCTTTTATAGCCTGTTGTCATTTTCATTGTACAGCCCATACAAGCTCCAAAGCCACAGCCCATTCTAGCCTCTAATGATAAATATCCTTTAGTAGAATAGCCTTGTAGACCTTGACACATGCGAAGTGGACCACATGCATAGTAATAATCAAAATCAATTTCATTATTATTAAGATACATTACTGGATGACCCTTAAAGCCTAATGAGCCGTCATCTGTACATAATCTTAAATCACAAAGCTTGCCTAGCTCCTCCTTAAGAGCTAAATCAGCTTCATTTTGTGCACCATAAATCATCACTGGCTTAATTCCAAGTACATTAAACTTTTCAGCTAATGCTATCATAGGTGCAACACCAATGCCACCTGCAACTAATAGTGGCTTTTTTGACTTACTGATGTCAAAACCATTACCTAAGCCTAGCAAGCATTCAAGCTTCATACCTGGCTTGAAATCTGACATGCTTTTAGTACCACGACCTAACACCTTGTAAAGTAGATCAATATGATTGCTAGAGAAATTAGAAACTGATATCGGTCTTCTTAAATAATAGCCTGGAACAGTAATGTTGATAAATTCACCAGGATTTTTTACCTCACTACAGTCTCCTTCAAGTCGCATTGAGTAAACATCTCTACCAACACATTCATTTTTTGTTATTTCTAAAAATACGTTCTTCATGCTTACTCCTTATCTATTACAGAAATACCCATTGTAATTTCTTCTAATACGTCTAATAAAACCTTAACTGTATCTAAGCAAGTAAACACAGGAACATTATTGTCAATTGCTGCACGACGGATTAGCTTTCCATCATGGTTAGAGCCTGTTGCTTCACTTGATGTATTGATAACATAAGTTACATAGCCCTTCTTTATTGAATCTAAAATTTCTTCGCTACCTTGAGAAATCTTATTCTTTACTCTCGCCTTTATATCATGCTGCTTTAGGAAGCTAGCAGTACCCTTAGTTGCTTCAATGTTAAAGCCTAAATCATAAAATCTTCTAATCAATGGTAGGGCTGCTTCCTTATCTGAATCTCCAATAGTTGCTAAAACTGTACCATAGTTAGATACTCTTAAGCCTGAAGCTCTAAGTGATTTATATAATGCTCTATTTAATGAATAATCATAACCAATAGCCTCACCAGTAGATTTCATTTCTGGTGATAATACTACATCAAGTCCTGTAAGCTTAGTAAACGAGAATGTTGGAGACTTAACATACCAACGTTTTCTATCAGCTGCTACACCAACATATCCTAAATCAGCAAGCTTAGCACCTAGCATAACCTTTGTTGCAATATTAGCTACTGGAATACCAGTTGATTTTGCTAGGAATGGTACTGTTCTTGATGAGCGAGGATTAACCTCAATTATGTAAACATTATTGTTCTTATCTACTATAAATTGAATATTATATAGACCAATCATTTGTAGCTTAACACCAATTCTCATTGTATAATCTACAATAATCTTCTTAACATCTTCTGAAATTGAGTATGGTGGATATACTGACATAGAGTCACCAGAGTGTACACCAGTCTTTTCGATATGCTCCATAATACCTGGGATAAATACATCCTTGCCATCACAAATCGCATCTACCTCACACTCTTGTCCAGAAACATACTTATCAACTAATACCGGATGCTCATTATCAAATGCTACTGCCTCTGATACCTTTTCTCTTAATACTTCCTCATCGTAAACTATATGCATCATTCTTCCACCTAATACAAATGAAGGACGCACTAATACTGGATAGCCAATCTCATTAGCAGCCTTAATTGCCTCTTCTACTGTGAACACACCAAAGCCCTTTGGCATAGGAATATTGATTTCATCCATTGCCTCTTCAAATAGCTTTCTATCCTCTGCAAGATCAATGCTCTTTGATGATGAACCAAAGATTCTTATACCAGCCTTATCAAGCTTAGATGCAAGATTAATTGCAGTTTGACCACCTAAAGCTACAACAACACCCTCAGGCTTTTCATGGTCAATAATATTCATTACATCCTCAAATGTTAATGGTTCAAAGTATAGCTTATCTGATACAGTATAATCTGTTGATACTGTTTCAGGATTACAGTTAATAATAATTGCTTCATAGCCAGCCTCTTGAATACCCCAAATTGCATGTACAGTAGTGTAATCAAATTCTACACCCTGACCAATACGAATTGGACCAGAGCCTAATACAATAATCTTTTGCTTATCACTTCTAATAGATTCATTTTCAGCTTCATATGTAGAATAGAAATATGGTACTGATGCTTGATATTCACCAGCACATGTATCTATAATTTTGTATACAGGATAAATCTTATTGTTCTTTCTAATATCATAAATTTCATATGGTGTTTTATTCCATAGCTTACCAATGAATGAATCTGAGAAGTTTAATTTCTTTGCTTCTTTTAATACATCTACATTGCAAGGATTATTTTTAATAACCTCTTCAAAACTTACAATATTTAAAATCTTATCTAGGAAGAATCTATCAATTTTTGTTAATGAATAGATTTCATCTACTGTTACACCCTTACGTAGAGCTTCAGCAATACCATAAATTCTTTCATCAGTATGCTCAGAGATAAAGCCTAATAGCTCATCAACTGATAAATTCTTTAAAGCCTCTAATTCAATATGATCAACCTTATTTTCTAAAGATCTAATTGATTTTAATAATGATTCCTCAAATGTTCTACCAATTGACATTACCTCACCAGTAGCCTTCATTTGTGTTGATAGACTTCTATTTGCAGTAACAAATTTATCAAATGGGAATCTTGGGAACTTAGTTACAATGTAATCAATTGAAGGTTCAAATGATGCCACTGTAGCTGCAATTTTAATTTCATCAAGATGTAGACCACAGGCTATCTTTGCAGACACTCTAGCGATTGGGAAGCCTGAAGCCTTTGATGCTAATGCTGATGAACGAGATACACGAGGATTAACCTCAATTAAATAATATTGGAATGAATATGGATCTAAGGCAAATTGAACGTTACATCCACCTTCAATCTTTAAGCCTCTGATAATCTTTAACGCTGAATTTCTAAGCATTGCATATTCCTTGTTAGTTAATGTTTGAGCAGGTGCTACTACAATTGAGTCACCTGTATGAATTCCAACAGGGTCAACATTTTCCATTGAACAGATTGTGATTGCTGTATCATTAGCATCACGCATTACCTCAAACTCAATTTCTTTAAAGCCTTTGATTGACTTTTCAACTAGTACCTGAGATACAGGAGATAGCTTTAATGCGTTTTTAGCAAGAGGTAATAATTCCTCTTCATTGTCCGCAAAGCCTCCACCAGTTCCACCTAGTGTAAATGCTGGTCTTAAAATTACTGGATAACCAATCTTCTTCGCAGCATCAACTACCTCTTCCATAGTATTAGCAATAAATGATTCAATAATTGGTTCACCAAGCTCGATACATAATTCCTTAAATAGCTCACGGTCTTCAGCCTTTTCAATTGCTTCAGCTGTTGTACCTAAAAGCTCAACACGACATTCATCTAAAATACCCTTTCTAGATAATTGCATACCTAAATTAAGTCCTGTTTGACCACCTATTGAGCATAATAAACCATCAGGACGCTCATATCTAATAATCTTAGCAACATGCTCAAGATCAAGCGGCTCCATATAAACCTTATCTGCAATCTTTGTATCTGTCATGATAGTTGCTGGATTTGAGTTTACTAATATTACCTCATAGCCTTCTTCCTTTAATGCAAGGCAGGCTTGAGTACCAGCATAATCAAATTCAGCTGCCTGACCAATTACAATTGGACCAGAGCCAATAACCATAATCTTTTTAATGTTCTTTCTTTTTGGCATTATCTTTTACCTCCCATTAGCTCCACAAACTGGCTGATAATAAATTCATCATCTGAAATACCAGCACCTGTTTCAGGATTATAGTTAACAGCTATTACCTTGTTAACCTCATCTGAAACACCTGCTACCTCATTGCTTAATACATTTACATGAGATTGCTTAAGCTCGGTATTTTCTAACGAAGCCATATCTATTGTATATGTATGATTTTGAGAGGTGATATCTATCTTACCTGTCTTAATATTCTTTACTGGGTTATTTGCTCCATGGTGTCCTACTCTTAATTTTTCTAGCTTAGCACCATAAGCCAATGCTACTATACACATACCTAGCTCGATACCTAATATAGGCATCTTACCCTTTAATTTCTTAATTGCTTCAATTGCTTCAACAGCTAGCTCTGGGTTACCAGGACCATTTGAAACAAATAAACCATTTGGCTTATATTTAAATATTTCTTCAACTGTAGTGTTGTAAGGAACAACTACTACATTACAGCCTGCTTGATTAAGCTTTTTTATAAGGTTTAATCTAACACCACAGTCAATTGTTACAACATTATATTTCGGATTTGCAGTTCTTGAATACCATACCTTCTTAGTAGAAACCTTTGCTAATGCATTATCTAAAGAGTCAAATTCAGCAATTTGTGATAAGCATTCATCTAGTGGCTTATCAATGCTACAAATCATAGCCTTGCAATTTCCATTATTGAGTAGGTATCTAGTAAGCTCTCTTGTATCTATACCCTCGATACCAACAACCTTGTTATCTACCATTACCTCTGATAGTGTACGAGTATATCTAAAATTAGAAGGGATATCATTATATTCTCTAACGATTAGTCCGCTCATAACTACATTTTTAGATTCATAATCCTCATCAGTCATACCATATGTACCAATGATTGGATATGTCATACATACCATTTGACCATAATAGCTTGGATCAGATAGTATTTCTTGATAACCAACTACAGCTGTATTAAATACAAGCTCAGCTACTACCTCACCTTCATATCCAAAGCCCTTACCCTCGAATACCTTTCCATTTTCTAAAACTAATTTACAATTATTCATAATTTTCCTCCTAGCATTTGTATGCTAACTTACCATTAACAAATGTATATTTTGTAAAACCATAAAATTCAAATCCAATGAATGGACTATTCTTACCCATTGAAGCAATTTCAGTCTCTTGATATATATGCTTATTTTCAATATCTAATACAGCAATGTCTGCAACGCTACCTACACTAATACTTCTTTGTGGTAGGTCAAATACCTTACATGGATTATTTACCATAACATCTATAAATCTTTCATAAGACAGCTTCTTAGTCTTAACAAACTCTGTATAGATAATAGGCATCATTGTTTCTAAGCCTATAATTCCATTTAAATTCTTAGAGTATTCTGGATTAGTCTTTTCCTCCTTAGAGTGTGGTGCATGGTCTGATGCAACCATACATGCAGTACCATCAAGTAAGGCTTCAATTGTTGCCAGTCTGTTTTCCTCACTACGAAGCGGTGGATTCATCTTCCAATTACCATCCTTAATCATTTCCTCATTTAGGATTAAGTGGTGTGGAGCAACCTCACATGTTATATTAGTAAAACCCTCACTTTGAGCTTTTCTAATAGCTTCAAATGATTCTTTAGTAGACATATGGCAGAAATGATATTTACATCCAATTTTCTTTGCCATTTCAATTTCACGTCTAACAGCTACATATTCACCCTCAGGTGCATATTTGTATACCTTATCCTCAGCATGTGACGCAATTACAAGATTATGCTTTTTTGCAAGCTTCATTGCTTCTTCTAATACCTCTAAATTGTTCACTCCAAAGCCATCATCAGTAATCGCCTTTACATATGGTGCAAGCTCCTCAATGTTTGCCATAACCTCATCCTTTTGATTTACTGTAACAGCACCGTATGGATAAATGCTTATAAGGCCAACTGAATTGATTCTATCAAGCTGAAGCTGTAAAGCATCTAGGTTATCAGGTACTGGCTTTAAGTTTGGCATTGACATTATTGTAGTCACACCACCCTTTAACGCAGACTCTGAACCTGTTTTAATTGTTTCCTTATACTCATAGCCAGGTTCTCTTAAATGTACGTGAACATCTACAGCTCCAGGCATCACCAAGCAACCCTTTGCATCATAAGCCTCACAACTACATTCAATTGAGTCTTCAATTTTAGCAATTTTATTATCTTCTATTAAAATATCTTTTTTTACTAATTTATTGTTTTGTACAATAAAACCATTTTTTATTAAGATCATAGGTCACCCTCCAACACCATAGAGATAGCCGCCATTCTGACATACACACCGTTAGTCATTTGCTTTAATATTCTACTCTTTGAGCATTCAGCAACCTCATCAGCTATTTCAACTCCTCTATTAATTGGAGCTGGATGCATTATGATTGCATTTTCCTTCATTCTATTAACTTTATCTAAATCTAAGCCATATTGCTTATGATATTCTTCCTTAGTCATTTGCATAGCCTCACTATGGCGTTCAAACTGAATACGAAGTAGCATTATTACATCCATATTCTCTACTGCTTCAGAAACAGATATATATTCAGCAGAGCCATCATTATATTGCTCAGGTCCTGAAATATAAACCTCCATACCTAAACGTCTCATAATTTCAATATTAGTATGAGCAACTCTTGAATGTGCTATATCACCAATGATGCAGCACTTTAATCCCTCAAAGCTTCCATATTCCTCATATATTGTCATTAAATCTAATAGTGATTGTGTAGGATGATTAGTAGAGCCATCACCACCATTGAAGATCGGTATATTAACATTTTGTAGCTCCTTAAAATATTCATCCTGTGAATGTCTAATTACAACACCATCACAGCCAATAGCCTCAAAAGTCTTTACAGTATCATATAATGATTCACCCTTTGCTACAGAAGAGCCCTGTGTATTAACATCAATTACCTTAATACCAAGATTCATTAATGCTGCGACAAATGAGTAATGTGTTCTAGTCGAATTTTCAAAAAATAAGGTAGCCATTTTCTTATCAGGATACGAAATAGAGTATCCATTTTTAAGCTTAATTGCATACCTTATAATTTCTAATATTTTATTTGTTGACAATTCCTTTAATGTAAATAAACCCTTCATAATTACACCATCCTTAAACTAAAAAAAATAGTTTCCTAATCCAAAAAGACTAGAAAACTAGTTAAAGCAAAGTTAGTGCATTATTTATAGTTTCTTATTAGCCTCTCTGGACTATCTTAAAGTTTACCACAAGTATTATATCACTGCAAAATCGTATTTTCAATACTTTTTAAATAATATTATTTAATTGACTAAAAATGCAAATTATTGTTCCTTTGCAATATCTAGAATTACTTCTCTTGCAATTAGAAGACCTGCCACTGATGGAACAAATGATACTGATGCTATAAATTCATCACATTTAATAGGCTCTTCTGTAGAAAATAGAACCTTTACATTCTTAATTTCTCTTTTTCTTAGCTCTAGCCTAATGACTCTAGCTAAAGGGCAAACTGACGTTTTTGAAATGTCAGTTATCTTAAATAGGCTTGGATCAAGCTTATTACCAGTTCCCATTGATGAAATAATATTACAATTAAATTCTTTTGATAAACATATAATTTCAAGCTTTGCTGATACATTATCTATGCAATCAACCACATAGTCAAATTTATCAAAGCTAAACTCCTTAGCATTTTCCTTTGTGACAAAGGTATCATATGTATTGACCTTACAATTAGGATTGATATCTAGAATTCTTTTTTTCATGACATCAACCTTCATTTCACCTATAGTAGAATTTAAGGCAATAATTTGGCGATTAATATTAGTTTTATTAACTATATCATTATCTACAATTGTAATTTCCTCTACACCGGCTCTAGCAATTGCCTCTATAGCAAAGCCACCTACACCACCAACTCCAAATATACAAACATGTGAATTTTTAAGCCTAGCTATACCATCGGCTCCTAAAAGAGGAATCATCCTAGTTCTCATTATTCTCATCCTCCTTATATTCATCTAGGAAGCTATACATCTTACCTTCCTTAGAATAATTAATACATGTATCTAAATTAACGTTATGATGAGTGCTAAAAATATTATTATCAACGTTAGGATTTACCTTTCTTAGCTCCTTAATTAAATTCTTCATTTCCTTACGCTTAGAATCAACTGCTCCAGTTTCATAATCATCTGTTTGAGCAGTAAACTTGCAAGCACATTGTAAAAATCTAATATCATTAAATTTTTGCCAAGCAAGAATATCCTTTTCCTTAACCTTATATAACGGTCTAATAACCTCCATGCCCTCATAATTATCGCTTTTTACCTTTGGCATCATTGTTTGGAATTTACCATTATAAAACATTGACATTAAAGTAGTTTCAATAACATCATCAAAATGGTGACCTAAGGCAATCTTATTGCAGCCTAATTCCTTCGCGTTACGATATAGGCAGCCTCTTCTCATTCTTGCACATAGGTAGCAAGGCTTTCCGCCAGTTACCTCAGTGATTGCAAAAATATCAGAGTCTACTACATGAATAGGAATATTCATCATTTCAGCGTTAGAAATAATTAGCTCTCTATTTTCTGGATTATAGCCTGGGTCCATCACCATATAAACAACATCAAAGTCAAAGTCTGAATGGCGATGTAGCTCTTGGAAGCATTTCGCAAGTAAAAAAGAATCCTTACCACCAGACATACAAACACAAACCTTATCACCAGGAGATAATAGCTCATATTCCTTTAAGGCCTTAATAAATGGTCCCCAGATTTTAGAACGATATGTAGTTATTAAGCTGCGTTCAATTTCCTTATATCTTTCCATAATACTCCTTATTTTAAAATTGAGATATATTTTGACTTATCATCAGGCAATATAAAGACAACCTTTTTACTAGGGTCTCTTTTGATAATCTTTAATGCTGCCATATAGGCTGCACCCGCTGATATGCCGGCTGATATACTGTATTTTGAGTCGAGTTCTATAGCTCCACTATATGCCTCCTCATCAGTAATCAGCAATATCTCATCAACTAAGTCTAAATCTAATATAGGAGGAATAAGGCCTGCCCCAATTCCTTGAATCTTGTGCATACCTTTTTCACCCTTAGTTATGAATGCAGAGGCTGAGGGCTCTACACCAACAACGTATGCATTCTTTTTCATTTTTACATACTTGGCAACACCAGTAATAGTTCCACCAGTACCAATTCCTGCAACAATCACATCTACATCGCTTAGGTCCCTAATTATTTCTGGACCAGTAGTCTTATAGTGTGCTGTTACTACAGACTTATTTTCAAATTGCTTAGGGACAAATGAATTTGGAATTTCTAATGCCATATCATTTGCCATATCAATTGAAGCCTCAACTCCAAGACGTGCTGGTGTTAAAACCACCTCTGCTCCATATGAACTTAAAATATCAATTCTTTCTTTTGAAAGATTATCAGGCATAACAATAATACACTTCATACCTAGCTCCTTACATATTCCAGCAAGAGCAATACCTGTATTACCACTAGTTGCCTCAATAATTGTAGTATCCTTATTAATCTTATTTCTTGCGATACCATCCTCTATCATCGCAAGAGCTACTCTATCCTTAATAGAGCCAAAGAGATTACAACTTTCAACCTTCACATATAAATTATCATCTAATTTAACTAAAGGAGTGTTCCCAATTTTTTCCTTGAGGAAATCTAAATTCATTTAGATCAACTCCTCAAGCATATCAACTAATTCAGCAAGTCTCTTAACTACTGCCTTAAATGGCTCCTCTGTAGATAAATCAACACCAGCCTTCTTAATGATATTGATTGGGTAATCAGAGCCTCCAGCCTTTAGCATTTCTAAATAGCCTTCATATGCACCCTCTACCTTATTTTTTACTCTATCATAAATTGCAAGTGATGCACTAAATGATGTTGCATATTGATATACATAGAATGGTGAATGGAAGAAATGAGGAATGTATGCCCATACCTTATCCTTATATGGCTCATTATTTAAGTCTATATCATAGTAATCCTTATATAAGTCTACCATAATCTTAGATAATGATTGAGCATCAACAACCTTGCCCTCTTCAACAAGCTTATGAGCTTCATATTCATAATTAGCAAATAGCGTTTGACGATAGAATGTGCCAATTAATCCATCAATTGCTTGAGCTAAAATAACAACCTTATCATCCTTATTATCTACCTTAGAAAGTAAATGATCTAATAATAATTGTTCGTTAAATGTTGAAGCAACCTCAGCAACAAAGATAACATAATTCTTATTTGAGAATGGTTGATTTTCTTCAGAATACATTGTGTGCATTGAGTGACCAGCCTCATGAGCTACAGTAAATGCATCATCTAATGTATTTGTATGATTTAATAAAATAAATGGACCTACACCATAAACACCAGTTGAATAAGCACCTGTTTGCTTACCATCAGCTGGATATACAGATACTCTACCATCCTCTAAAACCTTACAAGCATGGTTATAAAAATCCTCACCTAATGACTTGGCAGCCTCAAAGAAAATATTTTTAGCTTCTTCATATTCAAACTTTAAATTAGATTTTTTAAAATCTAAGAATCTATCATAAGTGTGATATGTTTCTAAATTGAAATACTTTTGTCTTAATTTGATGTACTTCTTTAATGGCTCACAATTACCTCTTGCTGTACTAATTAAGGAATGGAAAACCTTTGGATCAATATTATTATGATATAAATGAGACTCTAATATATTCTCATATCCTCTATTTTTAACTGAAGTAAGCTCAGATTGCATAATACCATTATAAATACCAGCAAATGTAGTTTTATGCTCATCATAGAATTTAAATATTGCTTCAAATACTAATCTTCTATCCTCAGGATCTGAAAGCTCACCTAAATATGCACGATAATTTGCATTAGAAATTTCATACTCCTTACCATCTGATAAAGTAACCTTAACATTTCTATTATCTACTACTGCAAGGCTATCATATAGCTTATTATATCCAGATGTAGCTTGACGATAATTAGCCATAATTCCCTCAGACTTCTCATCTAAAACATACTTTTGTGTTCTAAATAATTGCTCAAAGCGATATCCCATATCTGGTCTATCAACTAACCAACTCTTACATACCTCATAGCCATTTGCTAGAATTTGTGGCGAAACAAAGGCAGTCTTTTGACCAAGCTCAGAAAACTTAGAGTAAACTCTAGCATAATATACTGATGATTCTTGATCCTTTTGATTTAAATCATGCTTCATAGCTGCATAATGATAAACCTTATCAACTAGCTTATCAAGCTCTTCATCTAATTCTAAATATTTTAAAATACCGTCCTTAGTGTTAAGCTTACCATTTAAAGCTGCAATCGAATCGATATAAAAATCCATTTTAGCAAAATCAGCTTCCCACTCATTAATATCCTTATATAGTAATTCTAAATTCCAATTATTCATAATATCTTCTCCTATATGCATTTTTTAATATTATATCACAAATAATTAATTAGTTAATTATTTAATTGAAATTAATTGAATTATGCTATAATAAATACATAGAGGGGTGAAGTAAAAATGAAGGTAGTAGGTATTATTGTAGAATACAATCCATTTCATAATGGTCATCAGTACCATATAAATGAGGTTAGAAAGAAATCTAACGCTGATGTATTGATTGCTGTTATGTCTTCTTCTGTTACAATGAGAGGAGAGCTTTCAATTTTTGATAAGTTTACTAAAACGAAGCAAGCATTAGAAGCATCATGTGATTTAGTTATTGAGCTTCCATTCGCACTAGCCTGTCAAAATAGTGATTTATTTGCTAAGCATACAGTAAAAATGCTTGCAAACGCCAAGGTTGAGGAAATATGGATTGGAAGTGAATCAAATGATCCAAAAACATTTGAAAAAGCATATATTGAATTTACTAAACCTGATGTAGACGACAAGATAAAAGGCCATATGAAGCGAGGCTTATCATATAAGATGGCAACAAATCTAATATATCCACTTCAATCTAATGACCTTTTAGGCTATAGCTATTACAAGGCTATCATTCATAATAATCTTAATATTAAGCTAAAAACAATAGCACGTGTTGGTGATGATTATCTAAACAAAAAAGCATCAAATAACGGCTTTGCATCTGCAATGGCCATTAGAGGTAATCTAGAATTATTAGATAAATACACACCAGAATTTGTTTCAACAAGCAAAGAATTCATATTAAATGATGAGGAATTATTCAAATATTTAAAATATCAAATAGTATCTAAGGATACTGAGTATCTTGAAAAATTGTTTTTTGCTGAGGAAGGCTTAGAAAACAAGCTTAAGGAAATAATAAAATATAATGATTTAGACACATTCGTTAACGCACTAACATCAAAACGCTATACCTCATCTAGAATTCGTAGGTTCTTAATGTATGTATTATTTGATATTACTAAGGCTGAAATGAAAAGCATTCTATCAAATGATATTGATTTTATAAGAGTTCTAGGATTCAATGAAAATGGACAAGCATATTTGTCAGCAATTAAAAATGAAATTAATATTAAGAAAGGTGACTACATTGAAAAAAGCGATGTATATACTTTAATAGGTAT
>JAZNYN010000173.1:0-15641 GCA_045594405.1 Anaeroplasma sp. | reverse complement strand
GGATATAATGAATAGAAAACATACTCGGCATTATTATTTTCATCCATATAGGCCAACGATATGGGGGTACGAGAATCTTTCTCCGAATAAATATCAATACTTCCCGTTGATACTAACCTCTATGCTGGATTTTACGTGTGCAGGTTGATTTATGAAGGTAGCGAAACGCACCAATTCCACGTTGAATACGTTTATATCTACGTTTACAAAAGTTTATAAAATTTAATAAAATACAAAAGCCAACGATATTAAAATACTAAAGATTAACTAAAAACTTTAAAGGAAAATCAAGGAGGATACTTATGAAAACTTGCAAAAAATTCACCTTTAAAAATGCAATAAAACTGCTTTTAGTTTTAACAATATCTCTACCTTTCTTAAATATCAATATTGCTTGCAAAATGAGCGTTTTCTTGGATGAATTTCTTTCTTGGCTCTACCTCTTCACCCATAAGCATTTCGAATGTTTGTGTCGCAATAACCGCATCATCTAAATGAACTTGGACAAGCGTACGCTTTGCAGGATCCATTGTAGTATCCCATAATTGCTCAGCATCCATCTCACCAAGACCCTTATATCTTTGAATATCTAACTTCTTACCAGGGAATTCCACCTTAACGTTCTCTAGCTCTTGATCAGAATAGCAATATCTTACAATCTTACCTGTTTGAGCCTTATATAGAGGTGGCTTAGCTACATAAATATATCCATTTTCAATTAATTGTGGCATGAAACGATAGAAGAATGTTAATAAAAGAATACAAATGTGCTCACCATCAACATCGGCATCGGTCATGATTACAATTTTATGATAGCGTGCCTTTGTGATATCAAATTCTTCACCAATACCTGTACCTATTGCACGAATCATAGATAAAATTTCATTATTAGATAACGCACGCTCTAATCTTACCTTTTGAACGTTTAACACCTTACCACGTAGTGGTAGAATTGCTTGGAATTCACTATTTCTACCTGACTTTGCAGAACCTCCCGCAGAATCACCCTCTACAATATATAATTCACATTTTTCAGCATCCTTAGAACGACAGTCTGCTAGCTTAGATGCAAATGATAATGCATCAAGTGGTGTTTGACGACGTGTTGCTTCTCTTGCCTTTCTTGCAGCAACTCTTGCACGTGATGCAAGTAAGCATTTTTCGATAATAATCTTAGCATCATTAGGATTTTCTAAGAAATGACGCTCCATTGCCTCACCTAAAAATTGTGAAACAATAGCTCTAACCTCTGAATTTCCTAGCTTTGTTTTTGTTTGACCTTCAAATTGTGGATCTGGATGTTTTACAGATAAAATACAAGTTAAGCCTTCTCTTACGTCTTCACCTGTAATTTCTTCATCCTTCTTTAGCATCTTATTGTCCTCAGCATACTTTTTAATGCTACGAGTAAGTGCTAATCTAAAGCCTTCCTCATGTGTACCACCCTCATGAGTATGAATGTTATTAGTAAATGAATATAAAGATGTAGTGAATGCCTCACTATATTGAATAGCGCATTCTACCTGAATATTATCCTTTTCACCTTCACAATAGATAATATTTTCATTTAATACCTTCTTACCATTATTTATGAATGCTACGTATTCCTTAATACCACCTTCATATTCGTAAACAATTTCATTTGGTGTTTCTCCTCTAGAATCACGAATTGTTATTTTTATACCCTTATTTAGGAATGCTAATTGTTGAATACGAGAACGTAAAATTTCAAATTCATATGTTGTTGTTTCAGTAAAAATTGTAGGGTCTGCCTTAAATCTTACCTGTGAGCCTGTTGTGTTAGATTCACCAGTTACAGCTAAATCAGATATAATTTTACCTTGCTCAAAGCGTTGTGAATAAACCTTGTTGTTACGTGAAACATTAACCTCTAGCCATGTTGAAAGAGCGTTAACTACAGATGCACCTACACCATGTAAACCACCAGATACCTTGTATGAGCTACCATCAAACTTACCACCAGCATGTAATACTGTAAAAATAGTTTCTACAGCTGGACGTCCTGTCTTTGGATGTAGGTCTACTGGCATACCACGACCATTATCTGTTACACAAATTATATCTCCTTTTTCAATTTCTACCTCGATGTGTGTTGCATAACCCGCTAATGCTTCATCGATTGAATTATCCACTATTTCCCATACTAGGTGATGTAAGCCTCTACTTGATGTAGAGCCTATATACATACCTGGACGCTTTCTTACTGCCTCAAGTCCCTCTAGTATTTGAATATTGGAAGCGCTATAATTGTTATTATTTTCCATATTACCACTCCTAATTTATATTCTAATAACTAACGCATCTTTTAATAATTCATCGGGTATATCTAAAATAGATGCTGTTGTTATGAATGCCTGTTTAGTGTTTTTTAAATATTTTATTAAGCTCATTATTCTTGTTTGATCAAGCGCTGCAAATACATCATCTAATAAAAGAATCGGATCCTCGCCTGTTACCTTTTCTATTATTTTCTTTATTGCTAGCTTAATCGCAATAATAATTGTTCTTATTTGCCCCTCAGAAGCATAAGAGGAAGCTTTTTTATTATTAATTCTAATTACAAAATCATCACGATGTGCTCCGATGTTTGTTGTTTTAGAAATAATATCGTATTTTTCTTTTGCTTTAAAGGATTGATAAATATCATCTAAATAAGTTTTTTCGTATTCTAACGATATTTCTTCAACATTTAATTCCTTTGATATTTCAACTAATTCAATATTTATTAGCTTTATAAAATCAATTCTTTTGCTACTAATAATTTCTAATTGCTCTATTAATTGCTTAGTTAAAACATCTAAAGCTAATAAATTAATATCCTTTGAACTCTTTAAAAGCTCATTTCTTTCCTTTAAAAGCTTTTTATAAGCCATACTAGCCGTTAAATAGACTTTATCTAATAAAGATATTTCTAAATCTAAAAAACGTCTCCTAGGCCCTTTAGAGCCGTTAATTAGCTCTAAATCATATGGTGAAAACATTACTACCTTTAAATTTCCAATAAATTCACTTGATTTTGATATTTCCTTTGAATTTATAAAAAATGCTTTTCCTTCCTTTGAAACTGAAGCACTATACTTCTTTTTCTCTGTAATAGTAGCCTTAGCGTACTCCTTATCATTTTTTATTAAATCCTCTAATTCTGTTGTTCTATGGCTTTTAGTAGTAGCACAAAGATAAATCCCCTCTAAAATGGTTGTTTTACCTGTTGCGTTTTTACCACTTAAAATAACAAGCGAATTATTAGTATCAATGCTTTTTGTATCAAATAATCTAAAGTTTTTTAATTCGATATTTGATATCATACAATTTTAAATTCTTTACCTTCTATTACAACAACATCCTCAGGATATAATTTTCTTCCTCGTCTGTTTTCCTTTTCGCCATTTACTAAAGGCGAGTTATCCATTAAATAATACTTTGCCTCTCCACCAGAAGAAATAAAATCCTCCATTTTAAGTAATTGCTGTAATGTAATATACTCAGAATTAATTTTTATAGGCTTCATACATTTCACCTCATTCTATATGATTATATCATATAGGTATTTCAAATGCAAGAAAAATAAGGTTTTTAACGTTTTTTTTTATTTAGCGTGTAATTGACCGATTTTTATCAAAAAAACGCGTATATAGGCTTATTTAGGGCTTTAAAGCAAAATAAAAGACCGATTGCTCGGCCTAATACTTACTAATCCATTCTAACAGGTAAAATTAATTGTGTTAGATTAAAGTCTTCCTCACCACGAATAACAAATGGTCTTACATCTCCACAGAAGTTTAAACTAATTTCTGTTGAGTTAAAGCTTCTTAATGCTTCAATTAAATAACGTGAGCTAAAACCAATAACAATTGGATTTGATACCTGGATGTCAGTAGGAATAATTTCTTCCTTACCATCACCAATTACTGCATTATTAGTAGAAATCTCGATGATTCTATCATTGTTAATTGAAAGTTTAATAATAGAATAAGTGATTTCTCTATCCTTTTCCTTATCTCTTGGAGAAAGTAAGCTAATACGTTCAACTGCTTCTTGTAATTCATCCTTATTAAACTTGATGATAATTGGGAAGCTTGCAGGAATTAATCTAGATGTATCTGGGTAATTACCATCTAATAATCTTGTTTGGAATAAAACATTCTTAAACTTAACTAATAATTTATTTGTTGTAAAATATAATTCTAATTCTTCATCATATGCATCAATTGCCTTAGCTAATTCGTCTAATGACTTATTAGGAACAACAATATTAAAATCATTATATTCTGGAATATTAACAATCTTTTCAGCTAATCTGAAAGAGTCAGTTGCAGTAACAACCATTCTACCATTTACATGCTTGAAATTAACACCTGTTAAAACTGGCTTCTTTTCTGTTTGAGCAGTTGCGAAGGCTGTAACCTTAATAATTGACTTTAATTCACCTGCAGGAAGATTTAAAGGATTTTCTAAGCATACAAAATCAATATTTGGATAATCAATAGGATCCATTATATGAAGCTTATATTCACCACGATCTGCTTTTATAACTAAAATCTTATCTTCAATTAAATATAAATTAATAGTCTTTGAATTGATTTTTCTAATAATATCAATAAAGAATTTACCAGGTACAACTGTCTTACCTTGCTTTACTATTTGTAATGATTTATCAGATACAGTAACTTGAACAGAAATATCTGTGTTAGATGATGTCATAAATAAATCTGTATCTGTAGCATGTAGCTTAATACCTGTTAAAATAGGCATTGGTGTTTTTGAAGGTAAACCTCTAGAAATAACATTTAAATTTTCTAATAAGATTTCGCGATCGATTGTAAAATTCATAAATAAAAATCCTCCTTGTATATATATAAACAAAACAACATTTATATAGTTATTATTATTAAGTGCTGTGGATATGTGGATAACTATCTGTTTTTGATTACTTACCACTATTTATTATAACATAAATAGTGTAAAAAGGGAAGAATTTATCCACATTTTTTCAACACATTTATAACTTTTTCTTGATGCTATCCACAACCATTTTAATTTGCTCGTTAGTCTCAATTTCATCTTCAATTTTCTTACAACCATTCATGATAGTTGAATGATCTCTACCATTTAAAATTGAACCGATTCTAACATAAGTTAAATTATAATGATTCTTCAACAAATACATTGCGATATGTCTTGGTAATACATATTTTGAGCTACGAGAATTACCTAAAATATCAGCAACACTAATTGAATATGTAGAAGCAATTACGCTTAAAGCATCCTCATAATTTTGGTTAACTGAAGGCTTCTTTGCCTTGATTAAAATATCAAGTGCGTCTTTAGCCATAGCTAAAGAAGGTGATTCATCATTATATACCTCTGCATACCATAAAACTCTATTTAAGGCACCCTCAAGCTCTCTTACATTATCGATAAAGTTTTCAGCAATGTAAACTAAAATTTCATCATCAATATTTTTTTCTGTTGTTTCAGCAAGCTTTCTTTTTAATATGTTGATACGTTGAGTAAAATCAGGCTGCTTAATATCAACACTTACACCCATTTGGAAGCGTGATGTTAAACGATCCATGATGCCAGATAATTTAGAAGCTGGACAGTCTGAAGTGATAACAATTTGCTTTTGATTAGAAACCATATCGTTAAATAGCTTAAAGAACTCCTGTTGTGATTTTTTACCAACATCAAGCATTTGAATATCATCTACTAATAAAACATCTAAATTTTCATATTTTTCTTCGAAAGGAGTCATATTTTGCTCCTTTGTAGCTTTATAATAATCACTTAAAAATTCATTAGCTTGAACATATAAAATCTTCTTATCTAAATCACTTTCACTAATATAATTACCAATAGCCTGCATAAGATGTGTTTTACCTAAGCCAACGCCACCAAAAATATATAGTGGATTAACAAAAACACCAGGATTTTCAGCAACCTTAGTCGCAGTGATATAGCCAAATCTATTTGATTCACCTATAACTAATGATTCAAATGTATAATTTGCATTCAAATTATTACATTGAATTCTGTTAACAAAAGTTTTAGGTTGGAATTTTTGAATTTCACCCTCACAAATAAATTTGAATTTAAGCTTCTTTGTAGTAATACTAGCTAATATTTCAGCAATAGTGTTATAATAAAGTGATTTAATTTTACTTTTGATAAAAGTAGATGGACATAATACACTTATTATTCCATTTTCTTCCTTAACAACCTTTTTTGTATCACCAAAATTTTCTTCAAAAGCTGTTTCAGATAAATTTTTAGATAAATGCTCTAAAACAGTATTCCAAAGATTTTGATAGAATTCCATAATTAACACCTTCTTACTACAAAAAAATTATTTCCAAGTCTTACTATATCACAAAAAATAATAAAAACAAGAGAAAGATTTCCACAAAAAATGTGGATAACTTTTTTATAATGTGACAAAATTCGCTATCAAAATGTGGATAACTACCACAAAAAACGTGATAAATAAAGGATTTTTAGCACTTAACCACATATCCACATGTGTATAATTTTGTTAATAAGTTATCCACATTGTTAATAAAATTTATCAACATTTTTATCAACACAAAAAAACCTATGCAGTAACCCTAATTTTTATTATAAAAAATTGTTGACATAATCCTACCTTTTTGATACAATGAATTAGCGTGGTTTCGTAAGAAAGGCAGGTTTTTAGTAATGAAAAGAACTTATCAACCTAATAAACGTAAAAGAAAAGTAACTCATGGTTTCCGTGTTAGAATGGCTTCTAAAAGTGGACGCCAAGTTTTAGCTCGTAGACGTAAAAAGGGTAGAAAACAATTAACTGTATAATTCAATACTTTAATTATTGACATAACTAGTACAACCAGATCAATGAACAAAAGCATTTTTTGGTTGTACTTTTTTTGTTGAATACTGGAGATATTCTATGAATAAACAATATCGCGTAAAAAAAACAAAGGAAATAGAATTAATTCTTAACGAAAAAAGATTTTCTTCTAATCCATACTTTGTAGTATATAAAAAAAACAATCCCGAAACCAGCCATTTTCGTTATGCGATTAGTGTAGGAAAGAAAATAGGAAATGCCGTAACAAGAAATAGAGTAAAGCGTCAAATTCGTGCTATTGTTTCTGAAATTATGGTAAATACTAATATAAAATATGATGTGTTTATTATTGTAAGACAAAAGGTTTTACAGCTTGAATATAAAGACATGAAAAGAAATTTAGAATATCTGTTTAATAAACAAAAACTAATTATAAAAGGAGAAAAATATGACTAATTTTTTCTATAAAAACAAGTCAAAGATTTTATTAGTAGCAATACTATTAATATCTACACTTGTCCTTAGTGGATGTCGTATGAATGCAGCTGAATGGTATGATAAGCCATACACTACATATGGTCAAGAATGGATTGATTTATGGAATGGTGGAAAAGGCTTCTGGAATACTTTATGGGGCTGGCCAATTTCTATACTTTCATATCCAATTGCTTGGTTATGCTCAACTATTGGTAACGGAATGGGAGGTTCATACTTCTGGGGTATCCTATTTACTACTCTTATAGTTAGAACATTAGCATGGCCAATTTATTCTAAGCAAAATGGCATGAATGTTAAGATGCAAATGATGCAACCTGAATTAAATAGAATTCAAAAGAAGTATGCGAACAGAAAAGATCCTCAATCACAACAAATGATGCAGCAGGAAACAGCTAAGCTTTATAAGAAACATGGTGTAAATCCTTTAGGATGTATGGGTACTATGTTCCTTCAATTCCCAATTTTCATGTCAATGTATGAGGTTGTAAGACGCGTTAATGCAACAACAACTATAAATGTAGATGGTGTTGATGTAATTACTTATGGTAAGCTAGCGTTATCAGATACAACAATTGATATCTTTGGATTAAGCCTAGAATTAAATACTTCATTTAATGAAACTACAGTGATTGCAGATAAGATTTTTGCAGTAATTTTAGCACTAGCATTCGTTGGTGTTACATTATTATCTCAAAAATTATCATCTAGACCACCTAAATATAAGAAACAACATCCAAGTGACAAGCAAGCTCAAAATAGCGATCAACAAAAACAAATGAAGATGATGATGATTGTAATGAACATTATGTTTGGTTTCATGTGTTTATCTTCTACATCACTTGCGTTATATTGGTTAATTGGTGGTATTTATCAAATTGGACAAAGCCAAATTGGTAGATTAATTAATGAAAAGCAATATTATAAGCTAAAAGAAAAGAATAATCTGTAATGGTGATATCTATGCAAAGAAAAGTAGAGTTTATAGCGAAGAATGCCGAAACAGCAATGGAAGAGGCAGTAAAAAAATTACATATTTCTAGTGACAAGATTTTCATTAATGTTTTAGGTGAATTACCTGAAGGATTAAATTGTGAAGCTTTAGTAGATGTTAACCTAACATTAGAAGGAAAAAGATATTTAGAGGATATCCTAAAGTCTTTAAATATTGGCTATCAAATTGAAGCAAGATCAATTGGTAATGAAACACAAATTCACTACATTATTGATAGCTATGAAAATTCTTTATTAATTGGTGTAAAGGGAAAAACTTTAGAAGCATTACAAACATTAGTTCGTAACCTAATTTCTATTTATACTAAGGATCATATCGTAACAACAGTTGATATTGGCGGTTATAGAAGTAATAGAACTCACCAATTAGAAATCCTTGCGACAAAGTCTGCAAAGGAAGTTGTTAAGACAAAGCAAGAAATCAAGCTAAAGCCAATGAATTCATATGAACGTCGCATTATTCATGAAAAGCTAAGCGAATGGCGTGATGTATATACTGAATCTGAGGGCGAAGGCGAAGATAGAGCTATCGTAATTAAACCAAAGAAAAAGTAAAATTAGAGGATGCAAAAGCATCCTTTTTTTTCTTGTATGTTGACTAAATAAAAAAAGTGTATTACTATAACAATACAGTTAACACAAAAAAGGGGAATAATTCTATGAAAAAAACAAGGTTATTTTGGTTATTTACTTGTCTAATGCTAGTATTAACATTAGCATCATGTGGACAACCATCATTTGAAATTGAAATAAAAGGGGAAGAAATACAAAGATTTGAATTTATTGAGATATTTGAACAAATGGCTGATAATCAAGAGGAATTAACACTAGAAACATTAGATTGTGATTTAGTGGTTAAAACAAAATCAAGTTACCTTTTGAAGGAAAACGGAGAGATTAAAACATATAAAACACAAGCAGCAACAAAAAAATATGACAATGACAATAAAACTGCTAGAATTACTACTCAAACAAACACTGAAACTATTTTAGGTACAAAAAAACAAAAAACTGATTATTTCTATCAGGTAGCACCAAAGGGTGAGGTGAGTGGAAACAGTACATACGCAGTTATTGATTTTGAAAAAGATACATACGGATATGAAACAGAACCAAAGCTTAGCTGGTTTATTGGAAATACATCAACAGCAACAAATCCTGAGTTTCCATATGATGCAAAATATTATGTAAAGGATTCACTATTTAAAAAAGTTTATACAATTATTCAAGAGTATAAGTATAATGTTACGGCAACCATTAAAATTCAGGTAGAGGCTACAGCAAACAAGGTAATATTAAGAACTTATAGTAAAATTAGTACTTCAGGCAAATTTCAAGAACAACAAGAGGTTATGGAAATACGATTAAAAAATGTTATTTTAAGAGAAAAGGATATTACAAAATATGACAAAGAAATTTAAACTAGTAATATTTGTAATAGCAGCATTAGCTTTATTATTAACATCTTGTAGCAAACCAACGTATGAGCTAGAGGAATATGGTGAAGAAATTACATATGAAGAATTCATGGAAGCATATGAAAGCTTTGAAGGCTATGTTGATGAGGATTTTTCAATTCTTGATTTAGATATTGATATAATGCTAACATATATGATTAGCATTGGATTTGTTGATGAAAACGACGAAATACAGCCAAGCAGCGATATTTATTATGAGTATCAAATTGATTCAGACAAGGGTAATATTTTATTAACAGGTAAAACTCATACTGCATCAAACAATACAGAAGAAACCTATAATTATCAAATTCAAAAGAATAAAGATGACAATTTAGAAGAATATCCATATATATATATTAATTTAGATGATAAAACATATGAATATAAAACAAAGGACGAAATAGAAGCTCTTTTTGATGCTAGCTATGGATCAATCTTTGAATTATCAGAAGAGGGAAAATATTATTCTAATAAAACACTATTTAAGAAAACATACACGGTTGCCTCTGAAACGGATGTGTTATTGGCAAAAACATACAACATTATTCAGCTGCAGGCAAGCTTAAATAAAATTATTGTTAAAGTACAATCAACAGTAGAATCGTTATTTATAAATTCAATCAATACCAAAGCATTTGTTGAGGTAAAAATGAAAAACGTAAGGATAAAGGATATAGATTTATCTGAATATCAAATTCAATAATACAAGTTGACCACTTCGGTGGTCTTTTTGTTTTTAAAAAGAGAAAAACGACTAATACTAATATTGGTGATTGTATGAAGGAACATTCAATATGGAGTGAAGAAATAAAAAATAATGAATTTCTTAGTCTAAAAGATAATATAAAAACAGAGGTGTTAATTATAGGAGGAGGAATTACTGGAATATTATGTGCTTATGAATTAAAGAAAAGAAATATTGATTATGTTTTAGTAGAAAAAGATAGGATTGGAAATAACATTACAAAAAACACAACAGCGTTTATCAGTGCACAGCATGAAACCTTATATCAGGATATAGCTAAGGATAAAGGTATTGATAAAGCTTTAGAATATTTAAATTTGAACCTAAATGCTATAAATGAATATAAAAAAATAAATGAAACCTATGACATAGAATTTGAAGAATGCTGTTCAGTTTTATATACAACAAAGGATGAAAATATAATATATAGAGAAAAAAGTATATTAGATAAAATGGGATATCCTACCAAAATCATTGATAAAATCCCTTTACCAATTCATATAAAAAAGGGAATTTTGTTTTATAATCAAGCAACTATTCATCCTCTTAAATGTATTAATAGTTTATCAAAAGAATTAAATATATATGAAAAAACAAAAATAATTAAAATAATAAAAAACAAGGCATATACCGAAACTAACGAAATTAGCTTTCGTAAACTCATAATAGCAACACACTATCCAATAATTAATAAAAAAGGCTTTTATTTTATGAAACTATATCAACGTAGATCATATGTGGTAGCTATAAAAGATAATATGAATATCAAGGATACATACTGTTCAATTGATGAGGATGGCTTATATTTTAGAAGCTATAAAAATCATTTAATTGTTGGAGAAAACGATAGGGATACGAAAACAGTATGTAATAAAGCTTTGATTCAAAGAGTACAAGAAATATTTAAAAATAAAGAAATAGAATATAAATGGAGTAATCAAGATTGTATATCCATTGATGGAATTCCTTATATAGGAAGACACTCATTAATGCATAAAAATTGGTTTGTTTCTACGGGTTATAACATGTGGGGCTTTACTTGGGCAATGTCTGCGTCTAAAATAATTGCTGATATGATAGAGGGTAAAAAAACAACAACCTTAACAAACCCTCAAAGATTCATTATAAAGAAAAAGCTTTTTTCTAACATTTTTAACTCTGTAAAAAATTTAGTTAATCTAAAAAAAACAAGGTGCTCACATTTGGGCTGTGCTCTTCATTATAATGAAACAGATGGTGTATGGGAATGTCCGTGTCACGGATCTAGATTTGATATAGCTGGTAAGGTAATCGATGGACCAGCAACAAAAGATATTAATTTATAAACAAAACGAAGAGAATATTGACAGCAATTAAAATATTCTCTTTTTATTTTCTAAGAAAATAATTTTAATAATTTTATTAACATATAGATAAAAAAAGCATTAATTATGGTATAATTATATTGTTATGAGAAAATATATTAAAATTGGATTATTTGTCCTTCAAAGTGTTGTAATTTTCATAATTTTAGGTGCCATTGTTCAACCAATGTCTAAAAACATTCAAAAGCTTTCGTTAGTTGAGGAATTTAAAAAACAAGGTGTTTTAGATGAATCAATTTCTACGGATAAAATCAAGTATTATCCAATAAAGTCAAACGAAACAAAGGATGCATTTAGGACAAGAGGATCAATGGTTTATCCAGGGTTTTCGGGAGATATATTAGTATCTACCCAATCCGGCATTAATAATGCGCTTTTATCTGGATTTGTTTCTTCTACAGTTGGTGGTCATGCAGGGATTTGCATAGATAACTATGTTTCAGAAACATTGATTACAGGAGATAATCAGGTTATAGAGGCATCTGGCTTGGTTGGCGATGATGAATGTCAAATATACGAAAAGTACTATTGGATAGACCCTAATATTCATTCAGAGGTAATGGGGCTTAGAATGAAAACAACAGAAGAACAAAACAAGCAATTTGTAGAAAACGCAGTTAATTTTTTAGGATATCCGTATAATTTCTCATTTATATTTAACATTAAAAACTCAGTATATTGTAGTGATTTAATTTCTAGATGTGCAAGCCCATTAGGCTTTAATTTAAATAAAGATAATGGACCAACCACAATATATGATATAATAGTATCTAACGACACATATATATTTTATTATCACCTTTACGATAAAGATGGAGTTAGACATATATATTATTTAGATTAGGAGGATAAAGCTATGGCATATGTAGCACTTTATAGACAATATCGTCCATTAAAGTTTGATGATGTTGTTGGTCAAGAAAATATAATAAAAACTTTAAAAAATGCTATTAGCTTAAATAAGGTAGCACATGCTTATTTATTCTGTGGACCAAGAGGAACAGGAAAAACAACGCTAGCAAAAATACTTGCAAAATCATTAAACTGTGAGCACGGTCCAACAGTAAGTCCTTGTTGCAGCTGTGAAATATGTGAAGGTATTCAAAAGGGTATGATTTCAGATGTAGTTGAAATCGATGCTGCATCAAACAATGGTGCCGATGATATTCGTGCACTACGTGATACAGTTAAGTATTTACCTGCAACAGCTAAGTATAAGGTATATATCATAGATGAGGTTCATATGCTTTCTAATGCAGCCTTTAATGCTCTTCTTAAAACATTAGAGGAACCACCTAAGCATGTAGTATTTATTTTAGCAACAACTGAGCCTTATAAGCTTCCAAATACTATTTTGTCTAGATGTCAAAGATTTGATTTTCAGCCAATAGCTTTACCAGATATTAAGAAGCGTTTAAAAATAGTTGCTGATGCTGAGGAAATTAAGATATCTGAAGAAGCAATAGATCAAATAGCTGTTGTGGCTGAGGGTGGTATGAGAGATGCACTTTCATTAATGGATCAAAGCGTATCCTATTCAACAGGTGAGGAAATTACATTAGATGATATATTACAAGTAAGTGGTAATATTTCATATATGAAGATTATTGAACTTTTAAATGCTTGTATATCAAGCGAAGAAACTATCGCAACTACCCTTTTAGATAAGATTTTAAAGGAGGGTAAGGAGGTTCCAAGAATTATTAATGATATTATTATTTTCTTAAGGGATACACTGTTATTTAAAAACAATGCTATCTTAGAACAAAAGATAATGTATCAAAATCAAGACTTTAAGGTCCTAGCCAACTCTCTTAATAAAAAGGTAATTTATAATTGGTTAGATATTTTAAATGAAGCACTTAATAACATGCGCTTCTCAACTCAAAAAAGAGCCTTTTTAGAGCTTGCTATTTTAAAAATGAATGACAATTCATTGAATGAAGAAGCTAATGTTTTAGATAGGCTAGAATCGCTAGAAAGCATGATTTCTAAAATAGGATCAGCTCCAAAGGCAGAGCCAAAAAACGAAAGGTTTAATATAAGCATTCCAAGCAAGGAAGAAATTAATAAATTTATTGATGTTACTGAGCCAGCCGCTTCTGTGCAAGAGCCTGTGGTAGAAAGCGCCCCAGATTTAGCTAAGCCCCAAGTAGATGAATCAAAATATATTACTAGCAAGGATATTGAAAGAGTACTAAATAACGCAAACAAATATAAGAAGGATTGCTTATTAAGAGTATGGAATGAAATTTCAGCAAGATATCCAAATGTCTTACCAGTACAAATAATGTGTAATGGTGAGATTGTTGCGGTAAGCGATGATACATTTGTTGTAGAGCTTCAGGATGTTGGCTTCTGCAACAGAGTAATGAAATATGAAAACTATTTAAGAATTATTGAAATATTTAATGAGTACAGCTTAAATATAAAGGATTATATTTGTGTACCAAGAAATGTATGGTCAAAAATTAAAACAGACTATATGGCAAAGTTTAGAAGTGGAATTGAAAAGCCAACCTTAAACGAAATTGAAATAGGAGTTCTAAAAAGAGTAACACCTACAACAAAAAGCGAAAAGGATCCGTTAGTTGAAATGACGATGGATTTATTTGGTGAAGAAATTAAAATAGTGGAGGATTAATTTATGAATCAACAAGCAATGATGAGATTAAAAAAATTACAAAAGGATATGCTAGCTGCACAAGAAAAGCTTGAACAAACAGTATTTACTGGTACAGCTGGTGGTGGAGCAGTAGAGGCAAAGGTAAAGGGTAATCACGAGGTTGTAGGAATTACAATTGACCCTGAGCTTACTGATGATGTTGAAATGCTACAAGACCTAATTTGCTTAGCAATTAACGATGCTAACAAGAAGGTTACTGCTGAAACTCAAAAAACAATGGGTGCCTTTGGTGGCGGATTAGGATTATTCTAATGTTAAAGTATCCGCAAGCGTTAGAAAATCTAATAGAGGCCTTTCAAAGCCTACCATCAGTAGGAAGAAAGACTGCAGAAAGATATGCTTTATATATTCTTAATCATCAAGAGGAAGAAAATATCACAGATTTTTCTAATGCACTTTTAAGCTTAAAAAAGGATATCCATACTTGTATAGTTTGTGGTAACATGACAGAGGGTTCAATATGCCCTGTGTGTATGGATCAAACAAGAAATAAAAAGCAAATTATAATTGTTGAGGATGTTAAGGATTTATATACACTAGAAAACCTAACAATTTTTAAGGGTGTTTATCATGTATTAAATGGTGCCATAAGCTTTTCAAAGGGAGTAGCTATCGAGGATTTAAATATAGATTCTTTAATTGAAAGAATTCAAAAGGATGAGGTTGAAGAAATTATTATCGCAACCAACGCTACACTTGAGGGCGAAACTACTGCACGTTATTTAAAGGAATTGATTAAGGATTATAAGGTTAAAATAACTCGTATAGCTCACGGACTTCCTGTGGGTGGAGATTTATCCTATGCAGATGAAATGACTGTTTTAAAGGCACTAGAGGGCCGCAGGGAATATTAATATATAAAGCACCATATGATTATATGGTGATTTTATATGAAGAAAACTATAAGGTATTTAATCAAATCAATAATTATTGGTGTTGCATCAGTATTAATAATTAATGTAATTGGACAATTTTTTAACGTATCTATTCCATTTAATCTAATATCGATTTCGTTAATAGGTTTCTT
>JAZNYN010000172.1:0-1811 GCA_045594405.1 Anaeroplasma sp. | reverse complement strand
TGAATGTGTAGATATGCTCGTTGACAACGCGGCTATGCAGCTCGTTCGCAATCCCGCTCAGTTTGACGTTATCGTTACCTCAAATATGTTTGGAGATATCCTATCTGATGAGGCATCACAAATCACAGGCTCAATAGGAATGCTCCCATCTGCATCTCTTAACGAAACAACAAGAGGCCTTTACGAGCCGATTCATGGCTCAGCTCCTGATATTGCAGGACAAAACAAGGCAAATCCAATTGCTACAATCCTATCTTTATCAATGATGTTTAGATATTCATTTGGTTTAGAAAAGGAAGCATTAGCTATCGATAATGCAATTATGGATGTTTTAGATCAAGGCTATCGTACAGGTGATATTTATTCAGAGGGTATGAAGCTTGTTGGTACAAAGGAAATGGGAGATTTAATCGTAGAAGCCCTAAAATAAATTTAGGAGGTAACAACTCATGAAAAGTAGTGTAGTAAAAGAAGGAGTAAGCAAGGTTCCTAATCGTTCATTATTTAAAGCGATGGGATATACTGATGAGGAAATTGCAAGACCTATGATAGGTATTGTTTCAGCTAAAAGCGAAATAGTACCTGGTCACTTTATGCTAGATAAGGTAGTAGATGCTGTTAAGCGTGGTATATTAATGGCTGGTGGAACACCTATTGAAATTCCAGCAATTGGAGTTTGTGATGGTATTGCAATGGGGCATAATGGTATGAAGTATTCATTAGTTACAAGAGAATTAATAGCTGATTCAACTGAATGTATGAGTCTAGCTCATGCATTTGATGGCTTGGTGCTAGTTCCAAACTGTGATAAGATTGTTCCAGGTATGCTTATGGGTGCTGCAAGAATAAACCTACCTACAATGGTTTGTTCAGGTGGTCCAATGCTTGCTGGTAGAGTAAATGGTAAAAAGACTTCCTTATCATCTACATTTGAAGCAGTAGGTAAATATAATACAGGTAAGATTAGTGATGCTGAGCTACAAGAATATGAAGACCATTCTTGTCCTGGCTGTGGCTCTTGCTCTGGTATGTATACAGCTAATTCAATGAACTGTATGTGTGAGGTATTAGGTATTGCTCTTCCAGGTAATGGTACAATTCCAGCTGTATATGCTGCAAGATTAAGACTTGCAAAATATACAGGTATGAAAATTATGGAGCTTGTAGAAAAGAATGTTAAGATTCGTGATATTTTAACTGAGAAAGCATTTAAAAATGCACTTACTATTGATATGGCCTTAGGCTGTTCAACTAATACAATGCTACATTTACCTGCAATTGCACATGAGTCTGGAGTAAAGATTAATCTAGAAATGGCAAATGATATTTCAGCTAAAACTCCTAATTTATGTCATCTTGCTCCTGCAGGTCCTACATATATGGAGGATTTAAATGAAGCTGGTGGTGTTCAAGCAGTAATGGCTGAAATTGCAAAGCTAAACCTATTAGAATTAGATTTACCTACAGTAACTGGTAAGACAGTAAGAGAAAACATTGCTGGTGCTTTCAATAAGAATCCTGAGGTAATACGTCCTTTAGATAATCCTTATTCAGCTACAGGTGGTATTGCCGTATTAAAGGGTAATTTAGCAACTGATGGCTGTGTAGTTAAGCGTGGTGCTGTTGCACCTGAAATGCTTAAGCATACAGGAAAAGCTAGAGTATTTAATTCGGAGGAAGAAACTATTGAAGCTATTGACTCTGGTAAGATTAATAAGGGTGATATTATTGTAATCCGTTATGAAGGTCCTAAGGGTGGTCCTAAAAACGCGTTCTTCGATGAAGACGATGATTTTGAAGAAGTGAAACCA
>JAZNYN010000171.1:0-2976 GCA_045594405.1 Anaeroplasma sp. | reverse complement strand
CCGCATTTGACTTTGGTGTACCATCATCATTATATCCACCAGATGATGAACCATTAACAAAGGCATAGCCTGATCTATCGTGTGCTAAAACTGAAACATCAGCTGTAGCGCTAAATTCAGCGAAATTACCGTTGATTGTTGGAACAACCTTTAAAGTATATTCTCCTGCCTTTAAGCCTAGTACATCTGCGCGATAGTTGTTTGGATATTTTCTAATTAGCATTTTATCTATTAGCTTATATGCTATATCTAAAGCGTCCTTTTCTTTGTAGTAAACATCATATGTTGTTGCATCCTGAACAGGAAGCCACTCAATATATGCAGACTCTAAATTACCAGAAGCAACAGTAATAGCAACAGAGTTTACTGTACCTTCATCACCCTTATTTAGGTAATAATCCTTAATTAAAGTATCAATAGCATCCTTAGCCTCTTTAAGCTTTTGGTTAACGGCTGCCTCAGATTGACAAGCATTAATAAGTGTAGTGCTATCTAAAACCTCAGCATTGATTGACGCAATAATTGCAGCATCTGCTGTCTCATCAAATTGAGTTAATTTAGCTGCAGCATAATCACCAAGCTCATATATTGCCTCTTGCTTAATTGCAGCTAAGTCAACAGATGTAACTAAGCTCCACTTAGCAACTAGGGTAATATTTGCTGTAATCGGAGTATTAAAATCGTATGCCACATTATTATAATACCAGCCAATGAATAAATATCCTTCCTTAGTAGGAATTGCTGGTTGAGTAACAGTTTCTAATTCCTCTACCTCAACAGCATCTATTGTAGAACCTCCATTAGTATCAAATGTAACTGTGTACTTTGTAGCCTCAACAGCTGTACTTCTCCACTTCGCATATAATGTAATATCTGATGTAATTGGAGTAGTAAATGCAAATGATGTAGTTAATTCTTCATCAATAAACCAGCCAACAAACTCATAACCCTCTAATGTAGGATTCTGAGGCTTAGCAAGAAGATTATTTTCAACAACAATTATAGCATCAACGCTGCTACCACCGTTTGTATCAAATGTTACTGTGTGTTCTAATGTATCATCAAACTCTAATACCTCGTTATTGTTTGTTACTATTACATTATCAACAATTAGGCTACGTTGATTATTATCACTAGAAACAAGCTTAATTGCAGCTAAGCTTGTAATATTTAAGCTTTCATTGTTAATCATAACATCATCATTTAATTCTAAATAAACCTGACCAGTGCTTAGGTTAAATATATAGTGAATCTTATATTCTGTGTTTTGTGCAGTTATAGGAGTTATAGCCTCCATGATTTGATCATTAGAGCCATTCAATCTATATTTAATCAAACCATTAACTGTTCTTAAGCCTAAAACCTCTACATATTGAGATGCAAAATCGATTCCATAAAATTGCATAAATGTCCAGCTGTCGCCTTGATTAACTAACGATAAATCTAAATATCCTTCAACGATATTTGATTTTATTTCCTTACCAAAATCAATAATCATTTGTGTACCATCATTAGATTGGTCAATCATTTCTGCAACATTATCGCCTAGCTTAATATAGTTTGTTGTTGAATCACCAACATTATTCTTATTATTAAAATTATAATAAATTCCCTTTGTACCATAAGCTCCTGAGAATGTAGGTAATGTGCTTATTGATGTGTATGAATTAAAATCATCACTAATTACTACATTAGTAGCTAATAACGCATCCTTAAATGTTTGTTTTTCCCAGCTAGCATATAAGACGATATCTGAGCTAATTGTGCCTCCGAATTCAAATGCTTCTGTAGCACCCGCCTCATACCAGCCTTTAAATACGTAGCCTGCCTTTTGAGGAGCTTGAGGCTTTACAGTTTTATCTGTAAGCTTAAGATATTGAGAATCAACCTCACTACCACCAGCCGTGAAGAAGGATAATGTATTAATTACCTCCTCCCACTTTGCATATAGAGTAATATCTCTAGTAATAATAAATGATGCTTCTACTAAATTAGAATATGAGCTATCACTATACCACCCTGCAAAGCTAAAGTTTGTCAGAGTAGGAAGCTCTACATTTCCCAAAGCATTACCCTCTTGAATGCTCAAGCTAATTGTAGCCTCCTCATTTTCAAATCTACCACCACAAGCATCTAACACAACTAAATAGTTAACTATCGTGCTAGACTCCCATTTCGCGTAAAGCACTGTATTGCCTGTAATAGGTGTATTAAAATTAAATTCTAGTTTGAAATTAACATCAACATACCAGCCCTCAAAGGTATAGCCCTCCTTTGTAGGGTCAGTAGGCTCTGTAGCATATTTACCATTTTGAACAGTTTCTGTTGCTACAGAAGATCCACCTTGTGAATCATAAAACACTTTATAATAAACTTGATTTTTACATGAACCTAAAGAAAGCACTAAAAGCACAAATGAAATAAGACCCATTAATTTAAATTTATTTTTCATTTTTTCAACTCTTTTCTTTTTTATCCTATTTATATAAATATATAATTACTAAGCCTTTATAGATAAGCTTACATCTGTTAATGCTTCAATAGTAACACCCTGAACGTATACTGTATCACCTAAAGAATTTGTAATGTTATATGTTCCAGCCTCAGCACTTAAAATCACTACATTTATTATGCTGCTTCCAGCATAAGAAGCTGTATATGCAGTTGTAGATTGTGCATCCATATCCTTTGTAAGACCTGTAATAGATAGGCCGTTAGGACCTGTTACCTGCATAGCTCTTGCAACATTACCAACATAAACCTTAATAGAAATTTTTGATAATCCTGTTGTAGTAAATGATAATGTATCATTTGCCTTTTGGAACTTTAAGCCATTCTTTTCAATCTTCATGTTTCCAGAGGATTGAGCAATATTAAATACTACACCATTAACTGTAATAGTTTCGGCTGTTTTGAAGTTTTCAGTTAAAACTGTTCCATCATCTGATGTTGTAGCAGTTAATAGGTTAATGGCTG
>JAZNYN010000170.1:0-4968 GCA_045594405.1 Anaeroplasma sp. | reverse complement strand
ATTAACCTCTGATATACTAATATCATAGTTGTTCTCAACCATGCTATCAGCTACATAACCTGTAACTACTATAGTGTATGTACCTGCGTTAATTGGGCTTACCTCATTACCGTCCTTTACATACTTAACATTAATAGTTAACCATTCACCATTGTATAGTGAATTTGAATATTGCTTTAATACCTCATCATAAACTTCGTAGTTATTTACGTTATACACATACTCTGTATTAGAATAGATAACATAATCAGAAAGAGCCTTAATTGTTACCTTTCTTGGAGAAATAGTAAATGACGGTAGCTCATCTGATACTGTGATAGTGTAGTTATAATCCATATCACAATACCAAGCTAATATATCAATGTAATATGTGCCTGCATCTACTGGATTTACAATGTTGTTATTTGCATCCTTGTATTGTACATCTACGCAAATGCTTCCACCATAAGGTAATGAAGTGTAGTAAGCATCCTCATTATTATCCTTAACTATAACATATTTAGAACTATCATAGCTTGGATTCTGACCATATATTAAACCCTCAATAGGAGCAGCTTGAATAACAATTTCGCGCTTCAAGATTGTAAATACAACCTCTTCAGTAGAGAAGCTAATGTTATAGTTATTATAGCTACCATTAGCACCAACCATAAACATATAATATGTGCCTGCATTTATTGCATCTATTGGCGTACCAATTATACTTCTATATTCTACATCTACAGTTATATTAGCTGAAGGCATTTCATCGCCATTTTCACCTAAACCACCGCTGATGATGTATTTGTCATTTGGATATATAGCCTTCATGCCATTATAAACCACTGGCTCAATATTAACAGGTGATAAAATGACATCACGCTTTAATATCTCAAATGTAGCAGGAGTACCTATATAAATAACTTCATTATTTCTAGCAAAGCTATCATCAACCTCAACACCAATAGCCTCTATCGTATATCTACCTGCATTATGAGGTGTAACTGCTGTGCCATTTTCGTTATAGAATGCTACATGAAGCTTAATAAAATCATGTGTTACAATTGCTGTAGAAATATCACCATTTACATAAGATAAAACCATATAATTAGTAGGATAAGAATAATCAGTATTATCATATGTTACTGCCGCTAGGTTGGCTGCGGTAACTGTCATACTACGTTTTACAATTGTATACTGGCTATTTCCAACAATGCTATAAGTATAGTTTCTATTGAAGTATTCATTACCTTCAACGCTTGTAGCTTCAATAGTATATACACCTGCATCTACTATGCTTTCAATTTCATTTCCACTATAAATATAGCGAATACCTGTTAGCCTAATAGCTGCAGCATCTGTAAATGATGTATAGCTTACTGCTTGATCACCAATTCTAGTAATTCTATAGCTATATGGATCATATTCATATGCTATACCATCATATACCTTATTATTTTGACTAACAAATGTAGATATCTCTACAGTTTGCTTGTTGATAGTAAGCTTAGCACTAGCAGCTGAATAGCTTACTGAATAATTATTTATTTGTTCAGGTGTCATATAACACTCTGATACATAAACATCATATATACCTGCTTGATATACTGATGCTATATTTTCATTTTCATATAAATATTTAACACCTATTTCAAATGTTGAACCATCAAGCAATGTTTTTGTATTTACTGCATTATTGTTATCTAAAACAATAGCATAATCATTTGATGGGTAAATATAATAAGTGTTATTATAAATCACTTCGTGTTCTAACGCCTTAACAGTTATTTCTCGCTTAGTTACCTCAAATGGTACATAGCTTGTTGATAAGGTAATATCATAATTATTTGTTACCATATCAGAGCAAGTATATGAATCTGCCATGAAATAATAGTTACCTGCATTTATAATTGATGTAGGCTCATAGCTAGAATTAAATGAAGAAGCCTCTAGCTTTAACCAATCTAATGGATTGTGAAGCTCTGTTAAATTAGCTTGTCTATTATTATCTGAAATAATTACAAAATCATCATTTGGATATGTAATATATTCATTTGAATAAACCTTACTATCTAATTTCATAGGGGCAATAACTATTGGACGCTTTGTTACAGTTAGTGTCGCATGATAGCCTTCCTCATATCTAACGATATAATTATTAGAATTACCTGAAGTAAATGTATGAGAATTTATACCAATACCATATTGTCCAGCATTTACTGGTGTATTATCGAAAATAACATCTACTGCTAATCTATCAGTTCCAATTAATCCAGTATTTCCTGTAGTAGTTTCAATAGCTACATATGAGCTTGGATTATAAGAATAATCCTCATAGTATACAGCACTATATGATACTAATGAAACTGTTATATCACGTGGATTAATATTAAATTCTGTTACACCGTCAGCTGAAATACTATAGTTACTTCTTTGACCACCAACAATTGTATAATCCTTATAGCTTACAGTATATGTTCCTACATCAGTTAGGGATGTACCGCTATTAGGGGTAATATTAACTGAAATATTAATATCCTCACCTGATACCAGCTCACCTGATATTAAGCTATAGTTACCCGCATAAGATTCATAAATTCCAGTTAATCCGTTATAAGTAATATCACTAATATCAAGAGGCTTAACTGTAATATTTCTAGGGTTAACAGTTAACGAACCATTAATGTATGAAATATTATATGAATCAGTTACATCGATATCGCCACTTATCGCCTTGACTGATAAACGATTTTCAACAGTTCCTACATTTGTTATTGAAGATGAACCAGCAGCAAATACTAGCTCATCACTAGCAGGAACATTAAATCCTGAAGCAACAGTAAAGCTATTATTAGTAAGTGGTGTACCATCATACTCTTTATTAGCAGAGCCTGTGATAACTGTTAAATCAAGCTTATCAATAGATAATGCTCCATATACATAATTGATATCATATAATGCTGTGATATCATCACCATCAGAATTATATACTCCAATTTCTAAAACATTATCTATAGGCTTTGGTGTATATAAAGTAGCACTAGTTGTCTTACCAGCAGCTAGCTTTAGCGAATGGCCTTCTAATAATTCATTTTGAGTTTCTAAGGATAATGCAAAGTCTAATGATGATAATTCAGTACCATCATATGTCTTGCTTGCTGAAGATGTCACAACGGTAATAGGACGCTTTAAAATTTCAATTGTATTAATTACCTTTTGTACATTGTAATTTGTTGTAACATCTAAACCATTACTTAATATCTTTACAACCTCAATAGTGCTTGTATAAACACCTGGTAAAATAGCTTCTTCAACAACCTGACCATTTTGATCAGTAATTATAGTTTTAATTTCTAACACATCAGAATAGCCTAATGCATTAGGAGATGTAATAGTGTATGAATTTGTAGGCTTAATTCCCTCACCATTATATACACTACTAATTGAAATTGGCTGAAGGCTGATTGTACGCTTAATAAACTTAAGCTCCTTACCATTTGCAGTAATATTATAACAATCAGTTACATCTACGCCGTGCTTATCAAAAATATCAATAGAATCCATTACCGGATTAACTAATGTTTTCTCCTTGGTAATGTCTTCAAATTCAAATGATAATGATGAAATAGAATCTGTAGCCAATAATCCTGCTTGACTATATGTAGGATATTGGCCATATAAAATTTCATCCTCATTAATAGTAATTTCTAAATCCTTAGGAATGATTTTAAATTTAGTAGGCTTAGAATATCCAACTCCAAATGCCTTGTTAACCTGAACTCTTACCTCATAGCTACCAGGATAAATCGGAGCCTCGTCTGTCCACTCTTCGTCCTCTACATTTCTAAATTCATATCCTAAAATATCACTGAACATAGCCTTAGCACTATATTCATACTTTTGGCCATAAGTAATAGTTTCAGAGATTGAAATACCGCCAGCAACAGAACCCTTAGTTGCTAAAAACGCAATTGTTAATGAAACAATCAAAGCAGCAACAGCGATGATAATAATTCTAAACTTTAATATGAAATTTTTACTATTAGCTATTTTCTTTATTTTCTTAGAATATTCATCATATAGCATACTAAGACTAATCCTAGATAACTAGGATTTCAACCTCCTTTTTAAATATTTACTCCGTGATTGTTATTGTAACCATTGCAGGAGTATAGTTGTAATTGTTTTGATATTCCTCGTCTAGAAGAACAGGTAGCACATATGTACCTATACTTGGTTCATCTGGAAGGGTAATTGAAAACTCTAAATAATCAGTTGCTTCGTATTCAATTAACTCATCAACATTAATTCCATAGCTTTCATAATCTGCAAGTGATATAGTTTTGCTGTGAGTAATTACAGCTAAATTAACCTTTTCTACCTTTACCACTACACTTGGTATATTACATTCGTAATTTGAATTATTTAATGTAATGATATCGTTATAAATATATGTTCCAGCATCAAAAGTATTTAAATCTACATAATCATAGATATCAAATAAATCCTCATATTCATCATCAATATTGTTTAATATATGATTTTCTAAAGTGTCTTCAAAGCTTCCATATGTATCGGTTAGAGTTGGTATAGTTAAGCTAATTTCCTTCTTTTGTACCTCTACTACTACGCTTGGAATATTACATTCATAATTTGAATTATTTAATGTAATGATATCGTTATAAATATATGTTCCAGCATCAAGAGTATTTAAATCTACATAATCATAGATATCAAATAAATCCTCATACTCATCATTTATGCTTTCTAATATATGCTCTTCTAAAGTGTCTTCAAAGCTTCCATATGTATCAGTTAGAGTTGGTATAGTTAAGCTAATTTCCTTCTTTTGTACCTCTACTACTACGCTTGAAATATTACATTCATAATTTGGATTAATTAGTGTAATTACATCGTTATATACATATGTACCTGAATCTAGACTGTTTAAATCAACATAATCATATATCTCAAATAAATCTTCATATT
>JAZNYN010000169.1:0-4653 GCA_045594405.1 Anaeroplasma sp. | reverse complement strand
GCTGCCGAAAGATACCGTCCGGAGGTGTTGGTGAAGATGCCTTTTGACGCATACGGAGAAATAGGAGACTATGCCAGAGCCCCAGAGATTTCAGAAGCCAAGACGGATCGTAGCCATGTCGAACTGTGAGCCAAGGAGTTGGGATAGGTGGTTGTCTTCCTAAGCCCGCTTGGCCTCCGACTTGCTGCCGAAAGATACCGTCCGGAGGTGTTGGTGAAGATGCCTTTTGACGCATACGGAGAAATAGGAGACTATGCCAGAGCCCGAGAGATTTCAGAAGCCGGACGCGAACTGAAATAATCCATACAAGCTTCAGTTGTAATCGTAAAACCATGTGGAATAGGCAATCCTAAATTTGTCATCTCGGCAAGGTTAGCACCTTTGCCACCAAGAATATCACGCATAGATGCATGACCATCTTCAAATAAATATACCCATTTTTTCATAATACAACACCTCAATTTTTTCAAAGCACTTTCACATTATATTACAAAATGAAAGCATTTTCAATACTGAATTTAAGCCTTTTTTTAACTTTTTAACTAAAAAAATAAAAGGGATGGTTGTCATCCCTTAAATCTTAAATATTTATATAGTAACTATATTCTTACCATGATTCTTTGAAATATAAAGATTTTTATCTGCAACCCTTAATATTTCCTCTATAGTTGTTCCAGGCTTCCATAATGCAACACCTGCTGAAAATGTGATGCCACCATACATTGTAGTATTATTATGAAAAGCCTTTTGTACCTGCATTAACTCATCCTTAGCAGTTTTTAAATCAGGTGTATTGTGAATGATAAAGAATTCCTCTCCACCTAATCTACCAGCTTTAAAAACATCAAATGAATCTAAAACCTTACCTAATACCTTTAATACCTCATCACCTGTAAAATGGCCATATTTATCATTGATTTTCTTAAAGTCATCGATATCAATTATACTAATGCAAGTAGCCTCCTCTAATGAATCTAAAAGTCTAAAGATATGTCTTCTATTTCGTAAGCCAGTTAGGAAATCATAATTAGATTGATAATATAGCTCCTCTTTAAGGCTTTCTTCAACAGTAATATCTCTAACAAATGCAATTAATCTTTCAATATTCTTAACCACAAAAATTTTAGAGTTAACCATAATCGGAAATACAGTACCATCCTTTTTTAGACCATATCTAAAAATGAAGTCCTCTTCATTAATGTCTGACTTAGTATATTTTTCCCTTAAGTAATCAGCATTTTTAGGAACGATATCACGAATATTCAAGCCGATTAGCTCCTCCTTTTTGTAGCCATACATTTTACATGCAGCAGAATTACAATCTAAAACATTTCCTTCTACATCCTCTACGAAAAATGCTTCATTTGATAATTCCATAACTAATGCAAGCTCTTCATCTGAATATTTAAGCATATTATCACCTCTTTTCATCTTAATACAAATAACTAATCCTTTTTATGTGCCATAAATAATGTATATAGCTTAGCTAAGGTTAAGAAAATAACCTTCTCAAGCTGCGTCCAAACATGCTCATGTGCCATCTCTACTCTTAAATAACCATATTCCTTATTCTTTGTTTCACACTTACAAGCGATGCATGAACGGATGTCTTGATCCATTATATGGTTATATAATACCTCTGAAGAATTTTTCAAATGTGTTCTGTTATTTAAAACTAGAATACGTGGTCTTTCATACGCTAAGTTGTCATACAACTCATGAGGTATGTATTTTACCTTTCCAATTTTTTCATTTTGAACATTAAAAATAATTTGATTTTTATGTGAAATACAAATTCTATGCACACCATAAAAATCCTCCATGTTCTTACAAACCTTCTTAAATGACTCATCAAATGTAAGAGTTGAATCACTGAACACATTAAACATATAATCTAACATATTTTCAATATTTAATGAATTCATTCTATCTCTAACATTAATTTGAGAATGAAGCTCATGATTATATACTATAAAGCAGTTTCTACCTTTAGATTTACCACGGTATAAAGCTTTATCTGAACGTTCAACAATTGAATCAAGTGTTTCACCATCCAATGGAAATCTAGCGATACCTAAGGTTAAAGTAACTTTATTTTCAATAGTATCATAGCGAAGGAAATCAAACTTCATTTTGTCAACTTCACTTCTTACATATCTAGCAATTGACCATACTTGATCGTAATCTACTATATCTTCCATTAAAAATAAAAACTCATCTCCACCAAATCGGGCAACTACACCTTGAGGGAAGGATTCACTAATTTTGTTAGCAATAGCTTTTAAGACCTTATCACCCATTGAGTGGCCTTCTCTGTCGTTAACGAACTTAAAATTATCAATATCAGAGAAAAATAATGTAAATGGTTTATTCTCTTTTACTAAGCTTTTAGCATAATCAAAAAAAACTTCACGTGAAAGTACACCAGTTAATGGATCAAAAATATGTTCTTGATTGATATTTTTAAAAAATGGTATTGTTAATAAATCCTTCATATATTCATCTCCTTATAAATATTATCTCTTTTTTATTATAAAACAGTATTTGTACAATATAAATAGCATTTTCAACATATAATTATAATTTTATTGTTTAAATTGCAAAAAGAGCATAAAAATATGCTCTAATAACTTATATATGCTTAATAAATGCTCTTCTTCTCTTATGATATACAGCTTCAAATTTTTTCCACTGATTAATAATAGAATGATTAGTTTCTAATGTAAGGTTAGTCTCAGCGCATTTGACATTTGGTCTTTGTAGCAATTTATGGAATTTTACGAATAACGCTGTAACTACCCCCTTCATTGCATATTTAGGATCAACACCTACTAATGCCAAATCCAAAACCTCAGGCTTTTTAACTGCTTTAAGCACTTTTATTAAAGTAGGTAAAGTTAATCTACCACCTGATTTTTGTACAGCCTTAGAAAGCGAAGGTAAAACCAATCCCAAGCAAACAACCTTATTATTTTCATCAACCACTACACCTATATAATCTAATGTAAGTAATAGCTTGAAATTTGCCATAAGCATTTTTTTCATTCCATTTGTTAATGGAACTGTTTGATATAATTCATTATATGCTTGTTCATACAATTCAAAAAATTGATCTGCATATCTATTTAAAAAATCATTAATATTTTTACATTTAGGAATATGTAGATTATATTTTTTAAGAATTGATTCTGTAAGCTTTTCTAGTCTAGCATCAAAGCAATCTGAAGGATAGATTTTTCTTTCCTCCCAGTCAACCTCTTTAACTAAACCACAATTCTCTATTAAGTTTTGATAGTACGAGTAATTATATTGCTCTTCAAATGTAGAAAGTTCATCAAAGCCTTCAATCAGTAGGCCTTCTCTTTCTAAATCAGAAAAGCCCAATGGACCACATAAAATATCCATTCCGTTAGCTTTTCCCCATTTTTCTACAGCATCAAATAGTGCATTAGCAACCTCTTGGTCATCTATTGCATCAAAACGAGTAAATCTAACTCTATTTTCCTTCCAGCGTTCATTTCCCCCATATGAAATAATGCCAGAAATTCTTCCAACAAGTTTTTTATCTCGATAAGCAAGGTAATATACTGCCTTAGCAGTTTCATAATACACATAATTCTTTTTAAAAATCGCTTTTTCATCAGCATAAAGCGGTGGAACAAAATATGGAGAATTCTTGTATAGCTTTAATGGAAACTCAATAAAAGCCTTTTGCTCCTTTTTTGTTTTCACTTCTCTAATTTCAATCATAATTATCTTCCTGTAGCTTTAAAGCAAACACCTAATACATCTGGTCCACAATGAGCACCAGCAGTTGGATTTACAGATACAACCTCAATGTCAAGCTCACCATATAAAGCAGTAAGCATGTTAATGAATTCCTCAACAATTTGAGGGGCATCACCATGAGCGACATACACCTTATTTTTTTTAATATCAACGGCCTTTTCTTCCATATATGAAATAATCTTTCTTAAAGTCGTTTTCTTACCTTTAACTTTAGTTAAGGTGTCCATCTTTCCGTCCTTATTCATATGGATAATTGGATGTATTCCTAAGATGCCACCCATCATTGCTGCAAGACCACTAACTCTACCTGATGCTTTAAAAAATTTTAAATCATCTGCATAAAAGTAAATCGCATAATTTTGTGGACCTTCAATTCCCCACTTTTGAATTTCCTCACCTGATTTACCTTCCTTATACATTTTAATTACCTCTTGAGCTACTACATACCCCAATAATGAAATACCCTTTGTATCTACAGTGTACAATTTGCGTTCAGGATATTTTTCCTTAAGCTCTTCGAGCGCTAAATTCATCGAATTGAACGTACCACTCATTGCCTTAGAAAAATGAACATACAAAATATCATCTCCTGCAGCAAAAACTGGTTCAAAGTAATTAATATATTCAATTGGACTTAAAGCACTAGTCTTAGGTACAACTCCACCTCTTAAAATATCATAATACTCATGAGCATCATATTTACCATCAACATATGGGTAAATTGTTTCATCACCAATTGAATAAGGCATTAAAATTAACTCAACACCTAATTCCTTGGCTTGTTCTATAGTAAAATCACAATCTGAATCAACAAACAGCTTCAACATATAGAAACCTCCTAAAAAATAATAATATTAGACATGT
>JAZNYN010000168.1:0-4755 GCA_045594405.1 Anaeroplasma sp. | reverse complement strand
AGCTCTTCAAATTCATTAACATACTCATTGTAATATTTACTTAATATAGAATTATTTGTATATCTTCTATTATTAATGAATCCAACAGCTGAAGCTCCAACACCAATATAATCCTCTTGAGTCCAATATAGTAAATTATGCTTAGATTCAAATCCTGGTTTAGCATAGTTTGAAATCTCATAATGAATATATCCGTTAGCCTTAAGCTTATCAGAAACATATTCATACATATCAGCAATCAAATCATCATCTAGCTCACTGATTTCATCCTTATCTATTCTATGCTTTAGGACTGTACGCTCCTCAACTATAAGACTGTAATATGAAATGTGAGTTATTGGAAGACCTAATATAAAATCCAAATCACTAATGACGTCATCAACAGTTGTATATGGTATTCCAAAAATCATATCAACATTAACATTATTTATACCTACACTTTTTAATATATCGATTGCATTAATTACGATATCCTTATTATGATGTCTATTAAGAAGCTTAATTGAATTTTGATTAATTGTCTGTACTCCTAAGCTAACTCTATTAATTCCATATTGACTAAGCATACTTGCAAGCTTAAAAGTTACTAATTCAGGATTAAGCTCGATTGAATATTCATAAACACCCTCACTATAGCAAGCAAGCTTCTTTAGTAATTTTTCTAATAAGTTAAGTTCAATAGAATTTGGTGTTCCTCCACCAATATAAATTGAACTTAGGTTTTGAATATATTTATGATATGAATCTATTTCATCTATTAGCCTAGCTATATATTTTTCATGCTCTTCTTTCTTTGCTATTAGCTTTGGAAAATCACAATAGGTACAGATTGTTTTACAGAAAGGAATATGTACATATAACCCCTTCATTAATCAAACACCTCTTCTAATATCCTCTTCATATTATTGTACAAAATATTTTCTTTTTCATATTCATTTAATAGCTTTGATTCTTCAATATATTTATATGATTCCTCATAGGTTGAAAAATTCATTGCAGCAGGAAAGTCACTTCCCCATAATAATTTATTTGACCCTACAATGTCACAAGCTAATCTTAGATATTCCTGACATTCCAAAAATGGATATGGTTGCTTCGAATTATTTGGTAAAGCAGCTAAATCAAAATATACATTATCTAAATTTAGCTTAGTTAAGTTTTCCTTTAATAGTTCATGCATATCATGCTGTGGTGCAGTTAGGTGGCAAACAATAAATTTCATATTAGGATATTTTTTTGCAACGTCACAAACACTATCAACCTGATAACAATTATTTCCGGGTCTTCCTATATCAATATAAAATAGAAGGTCCTTATCATTAGCCATTTGATAGACCTCATTCATCATAGTACCATTAAGATCAACAGTATTATGATTAGCCATTAAGCCAGATCCATTTGATACCTCCATTTTAATAATCCTAAAACCTAAATTATCAAATAGATTATTAATCACCTTATGCTTGTTGTAAAAGAATGGATCATATGTTGCAGCACCATAAAGTCTAGCAGGATATTTTGTCATTGCTTCATGTGTATAAAGATTTTGAAAGCCTGCATAATTACCTTGAAGTAATATTGCTGATTCAACATCATTCTCATCCATAACCTTCAATAATGTTTCTGGTGTAACCTGATAATCTCCATAGCCCTCTGGAATTAATCTAAATTTTTTGCCTGATGCATATTCGCACATTCCATTTCCAATTGGTCGTGCTTCTCCTTCTGAACCAATCCCACAAATGTGCCCAATAACATGCGCATGAGCATCTATTTTCTTCATCGTATAATCACCTACTTATGTAAACCTACATTTATTATAGCATAAAAAAAACCCCCTCAAAAGAGGGGATATAACTTTTATTAAATTTTATTCTTACTTTTGAGTAGGTTCTTGATTTAAATCAGAAACATATTCAATATTTAGAAACTGAGGATATAGCTTATGAACAATAACCATAATACCTGTACATAAAATAATGTTAGGAATACAATAGCATGCATTATAACAAATCGCAAAGCCTGTTGAGCTCATTCCCCAATCCTCTGTTGGCCAGAAGAATGCTCCTGAGATTACATGACACAAGTATTTTCCCAATCCACCAATAACGCATCCAAGAATTAGCCACAAGTACTTCTTATCGTTATTAGCATATTTCTTTGCAAAGGCTCCTGCAAAGCCTACAACTGTATAAGCAAGAACATAGTCACACGAAACTTGAATTATTGGTCCAACTACTTGAATAAAGCCGTTTGATGTTTCAGCACTATAAATCCAAATACCTGAGATCATTTGAATTAGGCTTACAACCAATCCACAAATTAATCCTGGAACTAATCCACGTCTGTAAGATATAACAAGTATAGGAAGCATTGCTATACCTATAGATCCACCATTTGCAAACATAACATTGCCAAGTGGACCTTGAATAAAGTCTAGAACAATTGCTAGTGATGCAAATACTGCAATTTCAGCAATTAGTCTAATGTAATTTTTTTTCATCTTTCTTTCTCCTTTATTAAATAAAAAAATGTCCACTAGGACATGCAAGTAGAAAAAGAAAATATGTAATAGACATATATTCTAATATTTCCCTACGCTAGCATTACCTAGATCAGGTTATGGGTCGATAACTTAATATCCTCTCAGCCTCAATGAAGCTCCCCGTATATACCAACATTATTATACACTCATTGATTTATTAATGCAATAAAAAAATGGTCAACTTAAATTTGACCATCTTTATGATTTATTTGAAATTATTTATAAACTTATCACCAAGGTTGTTTTTAAAGTATATATCTGCTTCTTCAAGTGTTCCTTCATATATATAATCAAATGGAATTACCTGCATTTGATTTGAGGATAAAAATACAAAATATTCACACTTAGTTTTAACAACCTTAAAGATACTATTATATGATGCCTCTACAGCTGAACGATAATCAGGATCTTTAATCATCTCATAGTAATAATTATTTTCATCCATTGCAAACTTAAATATTGTATACTCTGAAAAAAGTGCCATCGATCTTGCAACATTGTTTGAAGATGAATTTCTAATAATCAATCCTATAGGTACAATTATTACTCCTATGAAAATTAAGAAAATTCCTAAGTCTAGACTATTCTTCAATGTATAAATACCAAGTGCTATTAAAATTATTGCCAATACAGCATATATAATCAATAACTTTTTAAATAATTGCTTTGTTGCCCTTTTTTGTAAGTCCGCAACAAACCTGCCTTCAAATTTAACCATTATTCTCCTCCTAATTTAATTTTTTATATTCCTTGTTAACCTTTAAGCTAAATTTAGAAAGCTTCTCTTCGATTTGAGAAATATAGCTACGAGTTATAGAATCACATAAATCATCAATTTTTCTAGAAGCATTCATAATTGCTTCATTATTTTTCTTAATTCCTTCTAAATCCTTCTTTAATCTTTCTAACGGAGAATCTAAATATGTTATTTGTAATGCTTCAAATTCAGCTTGGAATTCAATTTGGCTCTTGAACATAAGCTTTTGTTCATTATCCGCTAAAATAACCTCAGAGAATTTCATTGATAATGATGTAAGTAGATTTAGTAATGTCATCATGTATGCTGGTCTTACAACATACATATCAGGATATTCAAAAACCTTAAAGATTGGTAAATCATTAGATTTATCTGATTCAAGGTTAGAAACTAAAATTGCATACTTACAATTTTTCTTTGCTCTATTCTTATCTAGCGCACTGTAGTAATCTGAATTTTTCTTCTTGTTTGTAGAATCAGGATTTTCATCCTTCATTTCTAAACAAACACTTGTAAGTAATTCATCATCATTTTTATTATTTGATGCATAGACATTAAAGATGTAATCCGCTTTACTTCCCTTTACATCTCCATCATCCTTGATTACCTTATTATCCTTAATCCATGAACAATTAAATAATCCATTTTGCATATATGATAGAACCTCATTATTACACCATGATTCTAAATCCTCACCTGTTTGCTTAATATTTAAAACAGCCTTTTGTCTTTGAAGCATCATGTATTGAGAATCCTTCTCTTGAATGATACGATCCTTTTCATTTAGCTCCTTTAAAAACTCGTTTTTTAAATTAAGAATTTCTTTTTCATTTTCAAAATTTAACTTTGCGATTTGAATATCATTATGATTTTGAATTTCTTCAATATCTGATTTAAGCTTAGTAATCTCATTTAAGTGAGCTTGTCCTAATGTAAGCTTTAATGCTTCTAGATCCTTATTATAATTTGAATGTAAAAGATTATATTGATTTTTGATTACATTGATTTCTTTATCCTTATTCATCTCTAAGGCAAGTAGCTGTTGCTTAAGAACTAAATCATTATTAGACTTAATTTTTTCAATTTCAGCTTTAAGCTCTACAAGCCTTGATTCATATGCTTGCTTGATTTGAAGAATTTCTTTTTCTTTTTCGGCATCCTTAATTCTATTATGCTCATTTAGCTTTTGGTTATAGATATTATCCTTACCATCATTGATAACATCATCAATAGTTGAAAAGTCAATACTTGATAAACTTGATAAATCAATATAATCTCCCTTGCATGCATCCTCATCTAATATTAAGGTATTTCTATCCTTTACAATTACATTAATTTTTTTCATACTTTACCTCCTAAAATTAAGTAAACTTTTGAATATGTTTATGAATATATTTTTAATTTTAAATATATGTAACAAATATATTTTGATTATATCATATTTAAATATTAT
>JAZNYN010000167.1:0-1636 GCA_045594405.1 Anaeroplasma sp. | reverse complement strand
GCTAAAGAAGCAAAAAGAACAGCTTAGAGCAATTAAGGGTGAACACAAGAATATTAATTTCGGTTCACAAATTAGATCATATGTCTTGTGTCCTTATACATTAGTTAAGGACCATAGAACTAATTATGAAATGGGTAACATTACTGCAGTAATGGATGGAGATATTGAAGGATTTATGCTAGCATATTTAAATGATTTGGCAGGTGGTAAAAATGACTAGCGAAAAGAAAATGAACATTAAAAATAGATTAATTCAATACATTTATATTTCATTAGGTGTAATTATTTTAAATATAGGATTTTATTTCTTTTTAGACCCAGCAAAGCTTGTATTAGGTGGAATGATGGGTGTTTCAACAATTCTCACACCATTTTTTGATAAAATAGGCACATGGTTTACTGCATCAATTTTCTTATTTATAGTAAATGTAATTTGTTTAATTATAGGTGGAATATTATTAGGTAAGGATTTTTTCCTAAAGACAATTTATGCCTCATTATTTTCACCAGTAGTTCTATTTATATTTGAAAGAATATTCCCTAATCCGTATGTTTTTATTGATTCCTTTACAGAAACTGGAAAGGTTATTATGCCTTTAATATGTGGTTCTGTTATTACTGGTATAGGTATAGGTATAGCAATTAAGAACAATGGTAGTACAGGTGGTATGGATGTTATTCAAAGAATTATGAGTAAATATTTAAAGGTTAGATATTCTACTACAATGTATCTTACTGACTGGGTTGTAGTTGTTTTATCAGGCTTATCATTTACTGCTGGCTTTTCATACAACCTAGAATCTGTAATTTTTGGTATGCTTGGTGTATATGCAACCTCAATTATTATTGATGTTATAGTTTTAAATGCAAAATCAAGAAGGACAGCTTATATAATTACAGAAAAGCCTGAGGAAATAAAGGAAATGATTTATTCTACAGTTGGTCGAGGTGTTACTTTTGTTTCTGCCACAGGTGGATATACAGGAGATGATAAGGTAATGGTAATTTGTACAATGGATAAAAACCAGGCTTATCGTTTAACCGATGAAATTAAGAAGGTTGACCCTCTTGCATTCTCATTTATAACATCTTGTAAAGAGGTTGTAGGCGAGTATAATAGGCAAAGAGGTATTTTATGATTGTAAAATCTATCAAGCAAAATAAAGATAATTATAGCGTCATCATCGATGATAATGATATTAAACTATCTGAAGATGTAATAGTTAAGTTTTCTTTATATGCTGGAAAAGAAATAGATGAAAAAGTATTCTATGAGTTAACTCTTGCTGAGGACTATAATAAGATTTATAATCAAGCCTTAAGATACTCAATAAAATATAACAAGCCTAAGCGAGCAGTTTATGAATACTTACATAATAAGAATCATCCTTCTCATTTGTGTGAAGCAATTGTTAATGAATTAGAGGCTAAGAAGGTTATTGATGATTATAAAATTGCTGAGGGTCTTACACTTACCTACTATAAAAAGGGAAATGGAAGACACCTTATCAAAGCTAGGCTTAAGGCACTTCTTATAGCTGATTTAGCTATCGATGCAGCTATTAGTAAAATTGATATGGATGAGTACTTAGAATCGATGAATAGGTATGCCTTAAAGTATTATGAAAAAAATTAT
>JAZNYN010000166.1:0-4187 GCA_045594405.1 Anaeroplasma sp. | reverse complement strand
ATTGAGAAAATCAATTATACTTTTACCATCATAGCCTGATGCTTTATAATTAAATATCATCCTCGATATACTTTGTTTCTATTAATCCAATAATACCATCTCTTTTAATTAAGCTGTATGGCATTGCTCTTTTAATTACGGAAATTTCTTGTCCCTTCGCTACTGAAATAAAGGTATTACAGCCATCATAGCAGAAATACTTTCCACTATAATTATCATAATAAACATCATCTCTATTAATCCACATCTTAGTATTTGATGTAATATGCTTTACATAATAGAAGTCTAGGTCTACTTCTAATATTGTAACCTCATTTTGACCAAATGTAATATTTGTTCTAACACTTGGCGCCTCATAATTCACATCACATTTCATAACATATTTTTCATAATGATCTACATACGTATAGTTAAATGTTTTTGAACCAATTGATTCTAATGATACAATATTAATTTGTCCACCCTTAACTACAAAATTACCACCATCAATTGATATAATCTTCTTTCTAAAATCAAAAATAGGATTTGAACAAGCAATGTCATGACGATAATTTCTACAAGGATAATGACCAACAATCATAAGCTTTGACTGAGGCTTTGAAAGCTCATAGAATTTATCATACTTCAAAACATTCATCGCCAAAGGACTAATATTATTAACATCATCAATACCAGCATGAACTAATACTATTGAATCATTAATTATAACAACATCATCTAGGTTGTCTAAGAAATTCAATATATCAAAATATCTTTCATGTATTTGATTTATAAAATCATCAACATCCATATTCTCGTTAATAACATAATTCATTTCATGAGCCATGTCATTAAGTATTGATTTTTTCTTTGTAATCGTATAATAGAAGAATTTTTCTTTTTCTACAACAGGAGGAAGAATAAATCTAAATACCTCGTCACAGTTACCTGCAAGTAAATGAACATTAGGCTTTTTGTCAAACTCCATCATGAACTTAACCATGTCTAGATTCATTCCAAAGTCACCCTTTTCAAACATATCACCAATAATAAATAGGTGATCACTGTCATTAAAGCCAACCTTATCTAAGCCCTGCATAAGGAGCTCTCTATCTCCATGAACATCACTTACAAATATCAGTCGACAATCAGTTGGAAGAGTTATACGATTAATTCTTGTCTTCTTTAGTTTTTCCATAATGTTCCTCCATTTCCTTTATAGAAAATACACATCCACAGTAATCTTGCCTATATAATCCATGCTCTTTAGAAAGCTTAATGGAGTTTTGATATCCATTTTCCTTTTTAAAATCAGAATATAAAAAACTTACATTATAACAACCTTCAAGCTCATATCCAATTTCATTAATCCATTTAGAATTCTTATATGGAGAAATAGAAAGTGTAGTTGAAAAATAATCAAAGCCAAGCCTTGAAGCTAGCTTAGCAGTTTTATCTAGCCTTAGCTTATAGCAGCTATAGCAACGCTTGCTTCCTTCGCCTAAATTCTCTAAGCCCTTAATTGCTTCATAAAAATCCTTATCGTTATAATCATTTAAAACCTTTAGATTATGAAGTGACGCAAAATTCCTTTGCTCATTAAGACGATGCTCAAATTCTTCGTACGGATAAATATTATCATTTGTATAATATATCGTAATATCAAAATATTTATTTAAAAGTAATATTGTATGGCTTGAGCAAGGAGCACAGCAGCTATGAAGCAACAAAGTAGGCTTGTGTTCTAATTTGCTTAAAAACTCTTTAAATTCCTTGTAGCTGTTTAGCATCTTACTCACCTCCATAAAATCTCATTTTATATTATATAACAACCTATTAGTTAAGTCTATTTAAAAAAAATAATTATTTTTTTAAAAAAATTATATATTTTTATGAAAAAAAAACTAAATCTTTTTTATGAAAATATATTTTCATTTTGAAATTTCATAAATTTTAAAGTATAATATAAGTATAAAAATACTTATTTTTTACAAATTGAAAGGAGGATATTATGCCAAAACTTGGTGAAATCGTTATTTATAACACACATGGAGTTTGTAAAATCTGCGATATTATACAAAAAGATTTCGCTGGAGAAACAAAAAATTACTTTGTTATTAAACCAATAAATGATTCAAAATCATGCTTATATCTTCCTGCAGATAATGAGCTTTCATTAGGTAAAATACGTCCAATTTTAGATAAACAAGGTGTTTTAGGTATTATAGACAACATTCCTAATCAAAGCATGGAATGGATTGAAAATGATAATGAACGCAAACGTACTTTTACAGATATTGTCAAGGAAGGTAACCGTAACCTGCTTGTATCATTAATTAAGGTTATCCACAAAAAAAAAGGCATCCTAAAGGCAAAAAAGAAAAAACTTCACGCATGTGATGAGCAATGCCTAAAGGAAGCTGAGAATCTTCTTTTTGATGAAATATCATATATTTTAGAGCTTGATAAAAATGATGTTATAAATATGCTTAAGGATAAGCTTGGTATTAATCAAGAATTAAATTTAGAATAGTTAAGGACTGCAAATTTTGCAGTCCTTTTTTTTATCTTATTACTAGTGATTCAATATCAATTGTACCTTTTTTAACGCTTATTTCTATTGTATGCTCACCATTTCCAAGCTGATCTGAAATAAACGCTAAATATGCTTGTCCTTCGGAGCTTTTTAAATTTATCTCCTTTTTCTTTCCACCATCTATCTTAATATTTATTTTTGCATCACAGTCGTTAATATATATACCAAATTGAGAGCCTATAAAGCTAAACTTTAACGTTCCATCCTTTGTTTTATATGAATGACCGAATGTAGATAATGATGAATAATTTTGTTGCCACTCACCCTTTAGGCTTACCATATCATCATCAAGTGATAGCTTATATGAATTTTCCATTATCATACCAAGCTCTATTGATGAAATTTGTACTACATCTATAGAAGTCACAACAAGCTTATAATACCTTGCGTTAATAACATCAAACTTTGCAGTTACTGTGTTGTTAACAACATCCATTTTATTAAAGTAGCCCACTAAGCTTAGCTCCTCTAAGGAAGCTCCCATATATAATCTAAAGGTGTTAGGAACATTTCCTGTTTTTATGCTTCCACCGTCAATAGTAATATAATCTATTGACTTGATATATCCTATGTCGGCAACTATTTCAAATTCAGATGCCTGCTCTGTTTTAGCTATAGTTGTATTATCATCATCAAATATTGAGCCTAGTCCATATACATCATCAATGGCAGTAAAGCCTGTGCTGCTTACCATAGTAGCCTTTGTTGTACCTGTTGTGATAGTACCAGTTTGATATTCCTTTTGATATATAGCCTCTGATTTAAATTTCTGAGCTTCAAATGATAATTCCTGATTAATTACAAATGTATTTGGTATAGATGTAATACTTGGCTCTACACCCTCTACTATTCTAGCCCATCCTAAATCAATACTTCCTGTAGTGTTACCATTTAGTAATATTTCTTTGTAATAAATATAGTCACCCTTCTTACAAGTGTAATCAACATAAGCTTTATTGTTCTCATTACTGAAGTAAAGCTGATTTCCATTTGTATAAGCACTCAGCTTATAGCTGTTTGAATTAAGCGCTGAATATAATAATGTGTAATCATTACCCTTTACATAAATACGATAGGTTCCATCCTTTGGAATATAAATCTTACCTTCAATTTGAGTAATAGTATTGTATCTAGCTTGAGTGAAGCTCTTATCATTTACATAATAGCTCACCTCATTTGTATAGCCACTAAAGTTATTAGCCTCTGCAACAATAACGTTACGATACATATCCTTTTCCTCATATTGATATTCCTTAACGCTTACACCTTTATCCTTTTGTCTTAAATTAATTGCAAATATAATTTCTTCATCATTAATCACTCCTGGAATAGTGACAGAAAGCTTTACATAAAACTCACCAGAAAGCTCCTGTTCAGGATTTGGAGTATAAATATAATTATTTGAAGTATCTGACTTAGCTAAGGAACCAGCTTTAGGAGAGGTAACCTCTTTAATAACGTATGTTGCATTTTTTGGTAAAACAATAAATTCATCAAGCTTTAGAATATAATCACGTCCATATTCTATTTCATATGGTTGCATTGTGCTAGCTGCATTTATAGTACCATTAGCATTTACGTAGCCTCTACCTGTTTAAGTCGGATCGTAGCC
>JAZNYN010000165.1:0-2001 GCA_045594405.1 Anaeroplasma sp. | reverse complement strand
ACATAAGCTTCTTAATTGTAAGAAGCAGGAATTATCTATTGCGTTAGATGATTTAGTAGAGGAAAAGAAAATTAAATATGATAGAATTGATGGATGTTATTATCTACTAAAAATAGGTAAGCTTGAGGTTAAGGATGCTGGCTATGGCTTTATTACCGTAGAGGGCGAGGATGAGGATTATTATGTTTATCCTGAAAAGCTTAATGGTGCATACTCTGGTGATATCGTAGAATTTTATGCCTACGGTAGAGGAAGAAAGCTAATGAACGCTAAGGTAGAAAAAATCATTGACCACGCTAACAAGTACATTATTGGCACCTTAAAGGAATCAATCAGAAAGAAGGGTCCTAGGTTTTATATTGTATCTAACAAGAAGGATTTTTTAGTTAAGGCTAAGGTTGTTAATCAATTATCCTTTAATGCTCCAATAGGTAGTATTGTATATGCGAGCATAAATTACGTTGGTACAGATATTGAGGCTAAGCTTTTAGAGGTTGTAGGCTTTAAGGATGACCCAGGTATTGAAATAGCTCAAATCGCCTTAGAATATGGCTTTGAAACCAAATTTCCAACCGATGTAGAAAAAGAGCTTTTAGAAATACCTGATGAGGTTTTAGAGGATGAAATCAAGCAAAGACGAGATTTTAGAGAGCTTTCAGTAATTACTATAGATGGTGATGACTCTAAGGATTTTGATGATGCAGTATATGTAAGAGTCTCAGATAATGGTAATTATGAACTATCAGTGTTTATCGCTGATGTTGCAAACTATGTTACTATGGACTCTCAGTTAGATGTAGAAGCATTAAAACGTGGTACTTCAGTGTATTTAGCTGATCGCGTTATTCCTATGCTTCCTAGAAAGCTATCTAATGGTATCTGTTCACTTAATGAGGGTGTAGATAGATTAGTACTTTGTTGTATAATGGAGATTGATTTAAAGGGTAATTTAGTTAACTATGATATATGTGAGGGTGTTATTAATTCTCATCATAGAATGACTTATAGCAATGTCAATAAAATTCTAGACGGTGATGAAGAATTATGTGATAGATATAAAGATATATTAGATATGCTTTATACGATGAGGGATTTATCAGCCATCATTAGAGATAGAAGATATAAAAAGGGTGGTATCGAGTTTGAGGTTGATGAATACAAAATTACACTCGATGAGGATGGCTCTCCTGTTGATGTAGTTTTAAGAACTCGTGATACAGCTGAAAAGCTTATTGAGGACTTTATGCTACAGGCTAATGAAACAGTAGCCTACCATATGAACATTATGAATCTTCCTTGTGTATATCGTGTTCATGAAAAGCCAGATCAAGAAAAGCTAGCTAATGTATTTTCAATTATCTCTAATATGGGTATTAATATTAAAAAAACTAAGAATGATATTCATCCTAAGCAAATACAGGATGCTTTAGAGAAAATAGCTGATTCAAGCTATAAGCCTATTATTAATGATATGCTACTTAGAAGTATGATGAAAGCCAAGTATTATGAGAAGTGTCTTGGTCACTATGGATTAGCTATGAACTATTATTGTCACTTCACATCTCCAATCAGAAGATATCCAGATTTAATGACGCATAGATTAATTAAGAGTTTATTAATTCATCCACAACAAGGGTATGATGACTTGTCATTTTTTGAGCAAATATTACCTGATATCTGCGAGCTTAACTCGATATCTGAGCGTAAGGCTATTGAATGTGAGCGTGAGGTAAATGATATGCTTTATGCTTGGTATATGGAAAAATATATCCATAAGGCTTATACTGGTATAATTACATCAGTAACAAGCTTTGGTATGTTTATAACTCTTCCTAATGGAATAGAGGGCTTGGTTTCATTTAGAAATATGATAGGTTATTATGATTATAATGAAACTACAATGACACTATCAAATGGCAAGAGGAAGTATCGTCTTGGTGATAGTGTAAAAATTGTAGTTTTAAAAGCTGATAGAGAATCAAGAAAGATTGATTTTATGCT
>JAZNYN010000164.1:0-7360 GCA_045594405.1 Anaeroplasma sp. | reverse complement strand
AGCTTAAAGACAATTTATAATATTTTCAAAATCATCTAAGGAAATGTAAGGAGCTTGTCCGTGATATGTGGTATTTCCACTTAATACAAGGACATCTCCTTTTTTTTGTAGCCTACACGCAATGTCTGAACCAAATATTTTAATTGAGGCTGTAACATCAGAGGTATAAAAGGAAATAATATCTCCATTAATTGTGTTAACCTTAAATAAATCCGCTCTATTTCTAAACACTAAAATTATATTTATACCTACTCTATTTGAAAGCTTTGTTACATAGCTAAGCTTCATAATTAAACCCTGATTAAACATAGCCTCATTAAAATAAATAATATGAAATATTGGCTCTATTAGCTCAAGCTCCTTACCCATAGCTATTATTTTTTTATTTGCATCACTTACATTATCACATGCTAAATATCTCAATGTTTCTAAGCGTCTTTCATATTCTCTGAAGGCCTCCTCAAACGCCTCCTCTATATCATTAGGTCCTTTAATATAATTTATACTTTTCCCCTTAAGCTGAATAAATTCTTGATATAAATCATACATATATATATTTTTAGGCTTATGTCCCTTTATTAGCAAGGTTGCAATAAATGCTCTTATGCATGTTTTTACACCTGAGGTTCTTTCTCCTATTATCGAAAGTATTCTACCATTTGTAAAATCAAAGGCAATAGCTTCACCATCAACCTCTACAAAAAAAGGTATTTCTCTTATATCGTTAGATTCCACCAGCATGCTTTTTAATGTTAGAAGCTTTTTAAATTGATTTGGTACATCTATTGAAAGCTCCAAATTATTTTTTATAAAAAAACATTTCTTATCAAAAAATCCAGAAAGCTCATTTAAGGTATTATCATTTTTATTTGCTAACCTTATTTTGTATCTACTTGATGTAAAGGAGGTATACATTTTATCTAATACACAATATAAATGTTTGCTTCTAATATACTCCTTTAGATTTTCATATTTCTCCTTGTTAATTTCATTTTGCAAAGTAAATGTCACTGGCTCATCATTATCCATTAGAATATTTAGTGGTATTTTTACATTTTCATTTTTTGGACCCTTAATATTTGAAAAGTAATTAATTACAGTTTTATATGAATTAACAATTATAGTTTTTAACCTTTTTCCCTTTAATAGCTTAAACATTTTTAAATCCATTATATAAGAAATTCCAATACCAATAAAGGATAAGGCAATCATGATTACTCCTACCTTTCCAGAAAAAAACGCAACAGCCTGTACTAATAATGCTGCGATTATTCCGCCCCCACATGAATAGGAGTAATCAAAATGCTTAAAATACCTACTATATAAGCCTAAGGTTTTATTAATAATATTAGTATTAGACATTGAAAGTGAATCATATAATCCTAAATGGCAAAGCATTGATAAGCCTAGAAAAATAAATATAGCACCTATTAGATAAATATGATGCAAATCAGTCTTACTATTAAATATTAAATCCTTCACAACATATACTGAAAATATTACAACTATTAATGTTGAAAAATCTCCAAGGATAAAGGATAACACTAAGGCTATGTAGGTAATTTTACCAACACGACCAATAATTAAAATACAAAAGATAAGCAATAATATACCCAAGGCAGTTTTAAAATAGTTTTTGGATACGGCTTCTTTTCTTTTTTTCTCCTTCGGCATATTCTCTCCCTCCTAGCCAAATAATACACTACTAAAAAGGAAAAAATTGTTAAAAAAAGAGGACTAATTAAAGTCCTCTAATATTATTATTCAATTATTTCAGAAGCTTCATCAGTTTTAGCCTTTAAAAATTCTATATCAGTTGAAATTAAAACTGGTATAATGATAGGATTTCTCTTTAGAGCCTTATAGACATAATGAGAAATTTCATTTTTAATAGCTAGCTTAAAGTCACTCCAGTTAATGAATTTAGTTTGTAAATTCTTTGCAGAAACCTCATTAAATACATTCTTGATTTCTGTAATAAATTCTTCATTTTCCTTTTGATATGTAAAGCCCTTTGTGATAATCTCTGGACCTACTATTATTTCTTTTGTTCTTGGGTTAACATTTGCAGTAATTAAAATAACACCATCATCAGCAAGTAGCTCTCTATCACGCATTACTACATCGCCAACATCCTTAAATGCCTTACCATCAATAAGTACCTCTCCGCAAGGTACATCACCTGTAACACCCATATACTTACCATCATCGAAGGTAGTAATGTCACCATTATCACAAATTAAGATCTTATCATCCTTATAGCCAATACAATTAGCAACAATTCTTAAGCTATATTGATGACGATATTCACCAATAATAGGAACAACATACTTTGGCTTTAGGATATTAATCATTTGTTTGATTTCTTCTCTATTAGCACTATATGAAGGAATTAAATTATGAGAGAACTCCTTAACCTTACTAGTTACATGATAAATGATATCTAGAGTCTTAACTGCCATTTTTTCAGTTCCTTGACGTGGACTTGTTAGAATAACAACTGTATCATCCTTTGTTAGATGTATTAATCTATCAATACCACGAGCCATTCTTTGAAGCATGAAATAAGGCTCATGACGCTCACCTGTAACTAACACAACTAAATCCTTATCATCATTTTTGTTCTCACCATCAATATACCTAAGATTTGCAAGACAATCATTAGGAATATGTAGATGTCCTAGATTGATGGCCTCATTTACGATCTTTTGTGTTTTTCTACCGATAACAGCAATCTTCTTCTTATGCTCAACTGCAATATCTACAACCTGTTGAATACGTAGAATATCTGATGAGAATAATGAAAATACTATTCTATTTTTTGCTTGAGATATTATGTTAGTAATTCTAGTCTTAAACTCTAATATAGTACCTCTTGATTGTTCATTATTAGCACCTAATGATTCTGTTAGAAGGGCAAGAACACCTTCTTTGGCAAATACAGCTAGGGCTCTAAACATTAATGTGTAATTAATCTTTGCATTTTGATCAAAATTATAGTTGGCTGTATAAATGATATAGCCATCCTCAGTCTTTACTGCAATACCATAGCATTCTGGTATATTATGAGCAACCTCAAAAAATCTTACTGATACATAATCAAACTGTAATAAGGATTTGTTAGTAACCTCAACTAGCTGATTTTCTTCAAATATAACACTATCGTCAGCTAATCTATCCTTTAATACTGCTAAGGTAAACTTTGAACCATATACAGTAGTCTTAATTTCCTTTAAAAGGTGTGCTACACCACCAATATGATCATCATGGGCATGTGATAAAAATACACCAACAATACGATCCTTATTTTCAACTAGATAAGAAATGTTGTTTACAATAATATCAACACCATAAAGCTCAGAAGATGGATTTTTTAAACCACAATCTAAAACAAAGATTTTATTATCTATTTCTAAAACATATAAATTTTTACCGTTTTCCTGTACACCGCCTAAGGCAATAAAGTTAATTTTCGCCATAAAAACGCCAAAAAGTCAACCTTCTGGCTACCTCCAATCTAGTGCTTCTATCGAAATTTGAATCGAATTACCACTAATAACATTATACTATATCATCTGTAAAATCACAATATTTTTTTATAGATTCATATATAATTTTTGCTGCCGAATATGGTGCAAATTTTGCAGGAATTGCACTAATAATCTCATAGCTTATAGAATTTTTTTCAATTTTAGAAATATCAAATCCATAAGGCTCTGATGCAACATCGATAATTCTCTTTCCTTTTAGGCTAGAGTAATCCCAATTTAGATTTGCAGGAACAGTGTTAATGATAATATCATAATCATTACCAGCTAGAAAATACTCAATATTCTTATTTTCTAATTTAAGCATTTTCCTTTCAAATATTGATTCACTATATACACTATATTGGCATTTATATGATGATAAAAGCTCTGTTAAAAAATAGCCAATATTTCCATATCCTACAACAAGTATTCTATAATCACTAATTTCTGTTATACCATGATGAATATAATGAATAATTCCCTTTGCTGTTAAAAGGGCATTGTTTACTACACATTCATTACTCAATATGTTAATCAAATCTATATTTTGTCTTTGACATAGTTCATCTAGCTCCTTACTATTTTTACCAGTATAAATTCTTTTTATACAATTTTGTTCTAAAATATCCTTAAGATTTAAAATAGTACCCTTAATACTATAATTTCTATTTATACCACCAAGAGGTAAAATAAGCTCACCTAGCTTTATTAGCTCATCTAATTTGTCAGATAAAGTAGCTTCCTTAAGCATATCCTTTAAATAGGTGTATCTAACATCACCCTTAATTATTCCTATCATAGCATCACCAATTTATGTTATGAGGTAATATACCAATTTGTACCAAACAGTAAAAAGCATATTTTATTAAATTTGTATCAAAATATAAATGCAAACTATTAGTAAAATGTGTTATTATAAATATGGTGATAATATATGAAGTATCCAGTAGCAAGAAAGCAAATGGTAAAAACAATTAATAAAGCAAATCTAGGTATGGATTTAGAAACATCAATTAATGAATCTAACGAGCACTACCTAGTAAATAATATAGCGGTAATCCATAAAAAGCCTACTCCAGTTCAAATAGTTAAGGTAGATTATCCAATGCGTAGTAAGGCTGTTATTACAGAGGCGTACTACAAGACACCTTCTACTACCGATTATAATGGAATATATAGAGGTAAATACATTGACTTTGAAGCAAAGGAATGCCACAATAAAACAGCATTCCCTCTGGCAAATATCCACGCTCATCAGGTTGAGCATCTTAAAAATATAATCGAGCATGGTGGAATTGGTTTTTTAATTATTTCGTTTAATTTATATAATGAATATTATTTACTACCATTTGATGTTTTATATGAATACTGGATTTCAGCACAAAAGGATGGAAGAAAATCTATTCCTTACCAGACATTTAAGGATAGAGCTCATTTAATTAAGGAAGGCTATATTCCAAGGCTTCAATATTTAAGTGTTGTAGATGAAATATATTTTTAAAGCTATTTACTTAATTATCACATTTACTATTTTAATAATTTTACTAATAGGAAGCATTATAGGTATTAGATTATTTACTACCATCAATAATGCTTCTTTAATTTTAAAGCAAGGCTACAAGCCTATTGAAATATATGATAATGATAATAACTTAATCTCAACAGACTCAATATATTATGATTATGTATCAATTAATGATATATCTCAAAATATAATAAACGCATATGTTGCGGTTGAGGATCAAAGCTTTTTTAAGCATATTGGTATTTCTCCAAAAAGAATACTAGGCTCTATATATAATAATATAGTTAATGATTCCTTTGAAGGAGCATCTACTATAACTCAGCAATATGTAAAAAATACCTATTTAACCTCCGAACAAACAATTAAAAGAAAGATAAACGAAATGGCTATTGCCATAGAGCTTGAGAAAAAATATACTAAGCTACAAATAATGGAGGCTTATCTTAACTCTATACTGTATGGTGGAAATATCTATGGTATTAATATGGCAACTAAATATTATTTTAATAAGGACCCTAGCGATATTAATATAATTGAGGCTGCATATCTTGCTGGATTAATAAAAGCTCCTAATAGATACAATGCCTACAAAAACCTTGAACAGGCTAATCAAAGAAAAAATATAGTTTTAGAGTGTATGTATGATTGTGGATACATATCTAAATCCGATATGGAAAAATACAAAAAAGAATCGATTGAAAAATATTTATCGTCCGGAATAGATACAACAAGATATTCCTATCTAAATCCTTACCTCGATTACTTATATTCGAATATAGATACAGGCAGTAGCATTAATAAGATATATACATATTTAGATACTACAATTCAAAAGGAGCTAGCCAACATCGTAGAAAACAAATACCATTTATTTGAGGATGATAATTTAAACTGTGCAATTGTAGTTTTAGACAATCATACATATGGAATTAAAGCCATGGTCGGAAATAAAAATCTAAGCTTGAAGGTTATCAATTACGCAACAGATGTGAAGCTTCAGCCAGGCTCAACCATAAAGCCAATACTTGATTACGCACCAGCAATTGAATATGAGTCGCTAACCCTTTCAACTATAATTAACGACGAGCCATACACCTACTATGATGGCACACCCATTACCAATTACGACAACAATTATCTAGGGCCAATTACTATTCGTTACGCTCTTAAGGACTCAAGGAATGTACCCGCAGTTAAGCTATTTAATTTGGTTGGTCACAAAAAGGCTTTTGAATTTGCAGGTAAGCTTGGAATATATTCTGATTCAATTCATGAGGCAGACGCAATAGGTGGAGCAACCTATGGGTACTATCTTTTAGATATAGCAAATGCATATCAAGCCTTCGCTAATCTAGGGTACTATAAAAAAGCCTCCTCAATAAAAGAAATCAATTATGAAAATAAAAAATATATAAATAATTCAAAGCCGGTTCTAGCTATGAGGCCAACAACAGCATTTCTAATTAATTCTGTATTACATGATATATTTAAGAATACAGCCTTTGATTTGGATAATGCCTATTTAATGGCAAAAACAGGTCAAACTAACTACGATACCCAAACTAGAATCAAATACAATATTCCAGCCTCAGCAACCAAGGATTCATTATTAGTTGCATACACTAAGGACATAACAATCGCAATATGGGTCGGTTATGAGAAATTAAGAGAAAACCAATATCTTGATAGAAACAAAAAAAATATACCTAGAACTATAATGAAGCTTATTATGGAGCAGTTTGCAAACAATGGGGCCTACTATGATACCATTGAGGGCATAACATCAAAATACGTAACCATCATAAATAATGAGACATATTTAGCAACTGAAAATGGATTTATGGAATATTACGAGGAGGGCACAGAGCCACTAACTATAGCACACTATAATATTGCAACATAAAAGGGACACGCTATAGTGTCCCTAATTTGTTATTTTAACATCTTCACCATACAATTTAATCACTTCCTGATGAAGTGCCTTATTCATAGCCTTTTGCTTGTTTAACGCAACAATAATTTCAGCTTTTTCTCTTGCTATAGTAATATCATCTTCAAATGCGTCCTTCTTAATATATGGATATTCTGATAGCTTCTTTTCCATTTCATTTGCAATATCATTTTTAGTCTTATTATAGTAATCACAAGCCTTTTGATATTGCTCTTCAGTTAGCATACAAGGTCTTATACTTTCCTTTTGTAAATCATATAAGGCAGTATAGCTTTGAAGATTATTATTTAAGTAAAATATTCTTAATTCATCAAATGTCATTCTTTCAAGCTTAGTTATCATAATCTTTACTGC
>JAZNYN010000163.1:0-3463 GCA_045594405.1 Anaeroplasma sp. | reverse complement strand
CCTGTATTCCTAAGTAGCTCATTTGCTTATTTAGCACCTATGTCTACAGCACTTACTTTAGGTATGGTAGATGATGGAAGAAATTATTGGGCATTAATCTTAGGTATGGCATTAGTTGGTGTTGTTTACGTAACGATTGCTTTAATTATTAAGGCTGTTGGTACAAAGTGGTTAAACAAGCTTTTACCTCCAGTTGTAATTGGACCAATCATTATGGTAATCGGTTTAAGCTTAGCTGGCTCTGCAATCAATAATGTTGTTGGTGGTACAGCTGGTATTGCTGGTTATGCTGGGGATGCATTACCATGGCAATATACTATGGTATCAGTAGTTGTAGCTTTATTTGCATGTGTATTAACTGCAATATGTGCTACATCTAAGAAGCAAAACATCACATTAATTCCATTTGTAATTGGTATGCTTGGTGCTTACTGCTTTGCAGCAATTCTAACAGGTATTGGTCATTTAGCATCAGTTGAGTGGTTAAAGGTAATTGATTTTTCTGTATTTAATAAGGACTGGTCAGCATTATCAAGCTGGATAACTACAGATTTCTTATTTATAAGTGCATTCAAGCAAACAGCTGAATTTACATGGGGTACAGTTGGACAAGTTGCTTTATTATTTATTCCAGTTTCATTAGTTACAATTTGTGAGCACATTGGCGATCATAAGAATCTAGGTAATATCGTTGGTAGAGATCTATTAGATCAAGAGCCAGGCTTAACTAGAACATTAATCGGTGATGGTGTTGCAACTGCAGTTTCAGGTGCATTATGTGGTGCAGCTAATACAACTTATGGTGAAAATGTAGCAGTAGTAGGTGTTTCTAAAATTGCTTCAGTATCAGTAATTATCTTAGCAGCAAGCTTATCTGTTGTATTAGGCTTCTTTGCTCCTCTTACAACATTATTATCAACAATTCCTGCATGTATTACTGGCGGTGTATCTTTAATTCTTTACGGCTTTATTGCATCAAGTGGTGTTAAGATGCTAATTAAGGAGCAGGTTGATTTCTCTAATACTAGAAACATTGTTATTGCATCTGTAATTCTAGTTTGTGGTATTGGTGGATTAGCATTCTACTTTGGTGGTGCAGCTGGTTCATATATAGTTACTATATCTTCTACAGCAGTAGCTATGATTTTAGGTATCGTTTTAAATCTTTGCTTAAAGGATAACACTCCTAAGCAAGAGGAAGCTATACAAGAAACTCAAAAGGAAGAATAAAAAATTTTAGAGGGAAACATGATGTTTCCCTCTATTTCATTATTTATTAATTTTAATGATGTTACAAACGCTATAATAAACTGGTATTGTAATGTAGATTACCCATAATGGATGGAATATTCCAAACTCAAACGAAAAGTATAGATAGCATACTGTAACAAATACAGGATATGAAAATGCTGCAGGATCTTTTTTAACTATTGCTTTGCCTATAGAAGAAATGATTGGAATAAACAAGAACAAAATCCATGCTGGATGCCATAAGTCCCAAATACCGCTTATGATGAAATATAATGATATTATAACTAAAGTTGATATTGAAGAAGTAAGACTTAAAATAAGCTTTTCATTTTTTGTATATTTAGGTTCTTTAGTATCATTTTTCTCTGCCACCTTTTCAGACTCTAATAACTTCGATTCTCTGATTTCTTCAACTGTTTCATCTGTAGTCAACAGCTCATCTAAGGATACACCATATAATTTAGCTAAGCAGATTAGGTTATCAGTGTCAGGTGATGATTCAGCTCTTTCCCATTTGCTTATAGCCTGACGAGAAATGCCTAATTCTTCGGCTAGTTGTTCCTGCGAATAGCCTTTCTCTTTTCTTAATTTTTGTAATTTATTTGCAATTTCAATATTCATATCTTTGTCCCCCTTTGACACCTATATAGTAACAAATTATTAATGGTTGCGACAACCAATTCTAGTTTGAAGTGTATGCAACTATCGGTTGCAAAAACTAATTATAGGTAAATTTTATCACAAAAGTAAATTATTTTAAAATAAAAAAAGAACGGATAACTAGATTTTGTTAGCCGTTTATGCTTTATTCGGCCTTAAGAGCCTTATTTTTGAGCTTTTCCTAATCCATCCACATTATCTACTGGAAGACTAAATGCAATGCCTTGTGCGGGCTTATCTTGGCCTACAAAATCATATAGACCCTTTAAAATTGCATCCTTAATGCTAGATGGAACTAAAATCATAACTATTTCTTTTTCTGGTTGAATAGTAATATTGAAGAATTTTTCAGCTTCCTTTATTTTAACTAATAATTATTTCAATTTATCACAGCCCTTCTTTAACTCAATTGTAGCATACGTAAAATTATTAATAAAGATTAATATCTTTATTGAATTTATCAGTTTACAAACGTTAGAAAATGATATAAAATCACGTTATAAAGGTAAAAAACAAATTCTCTTATCAAGAGATATAGTTCTAGCAACAAAAAATTAAAGTTATTTTATAATAAAGGTGGAGGTTGTGATGGATAAATACAAGTTCGGTGAATTCATTTACCAAAAGAGAAAACAACTACATATGACTCAGGATGATTTAGGACGCAAATTGGGTGTCACAAACAAAGCTGTATCTAAATGGGAGACAGGTGAGACGTTACCTGAAATCCAGCTTTTAGAAACTCTGGCCAGTACGCTTAACGTGACAATCGATGAGCTTCTTACACAAATTCCACCAAAAAAAGAAGTGGTGGTTAAGAAAAACTATCTTCCTTTGATTTTTATGATTATATTCTCTATAGCAACATTGGTTCTTTCTATAATTGTGATTGAAGATAATCTTCCACAGAAGCCTGAACCAATTGAGGTTAATATGGATAACTATCTAGAGTATTATGACATTACACCATGCTCTAAATCGGAGATTGATGGCTTAGCAATCAATATCAATGGTACTATTAAAGTTGATTCAGATGTAATTGATCCATTTTTATCATTAGCATTTACAATTAATGTATATTACACTAATGATGTTGGAGAGACTAGTCAAATCACTTATGTTAATAGAAAGGTTGAATTTGATGGTAGCCAAAATGAGTTTTCGATTGATTTAACGCCTAAGAGCATACCATCTAATTTTGAAAGCATTCAAGGCTTTGATGTTAGCTTTAATGTTGAATCTGTTGAAGGAGAAGTAATGCGATGAAAAAAAGAATAGTATTTATAATAATGTTAATACTTTCCCTGCTTACTTCTTGTGCAGCTGGAGGTCTAAATGATTCTAATGAGGATGCAGCAGTTGATGGTGTAGCATTTAACTTCTTTGGAAGATATGAGCTTTCAGATGTTTACGATGTATATAAACCTAATGATTTTAGCGAAGCTTTAGTTTATTCAACTAAGTCATTTGATACTACATCTACATCAACATCATGGATTGTTAATTATGAAGATATTTCATACTATTATTCTAGTAAAGAAATAGTAGAATC
>JAZNYN010000162.1:0-6065 GCA_045594405.1 Anaeroplasma sp. | reverse complement strand
CTACAAACTCAACTACTGGTGTTATAGTAGAGGGGCTTACAAATCCTCAGCTAAAGCTTGGTAGCTGCTGTAACCCTATTCCTGGTGATCCTATCATGGGATATGTTACTAAGGGTAATGGTATTGTAGTTCATCACGTAGGCTGCTTTAATGCTAAAACATTTGCAGTAGAAAGATTAATTGATTTGAACTGGGCAACTAATATTGAGCGTAAGTATCCAGTAAGCATTAAGATTTATGCGATGTCAAATATCAATCTTTTAGTTGAAATAATGAACACTATTTCATTAAGTGGTATGCAAATATTAGCTATTAACGCAACAAGCAATAATAATTTAGAAACTATTGTAAAGCTTAAGGTCTTAACAAAGAATACGTTAGAGCTTGAAAAGATGATTCATAACATGAAAAAGGTTAAGTTCATCTACAACATCGAAAGAGATAATATATGAGATTAGTTATCCAAAGAGTAAGTAGCGCAGCATGTACAGTTGATGATGTTGTTACTGGTAAAATTGAAAAAGGGTATATGATTTTAGTTGGTCTAACTGAAGGAGATACCATTGATGAAGTAAAATTATTAGTTAAAAAAACTATTGGTTTAAGAGTCTTTTCTGATGAAAATGGAAAGATGAATAAATCTATTATTGATGTGGGTGGCAGTATTCTTGCTATATCACAATTCACATTATATGCAGATTGTAAGAATGGTAATAGACCTTCATTTACTTCTGCAATGAAATACACTGAAGCCTCTAAATATTATGATATTTACTGCGATATGATTAAAGACACAGGAATAAAAGTAGAACGAGGTGTTTTTGGTGCGGATATGAAAATATCACTTGTAAATGATGGTCCTGTAACTATCATTTTAGATACAAAGGATTTGTAAGAGGGGATGAATCTAGATGCGTAAGTATTATTTATTTAACGCACAAACATACTACAGCTTAAACTCATTAGGTGAAGCTTATGCTAATAATTTTGAGGCAGCTATTGAGGATGTTCGTGATAATACTAATAAACTTATAAAGTTTGTAAAGAAGAAAAATAAAAAACTAGTATCAAAGGTTGTTGATATTCTTTGTGATACTAAATATGCAAATAATGTAGTTACCTTTTTAGTTTATCAGTTCTTAAATGAAAAAAAGGTTTATTTAAATGGTGCAACATACACATTTAAGCAATTTATAGATGCATATAAAAGACATCATGAGCCAGGTAATATATTTAATGCCTTTGTTGAGGATTTAGGTATTATTAGAACCTATGGCTATGAAATAGATGCACCAAGATTCTTAGATGATATGTATAACGCTGCAAAGAATCTTGATGATCCATTTGCTCAAAGCTATATCTATGAATACTATGATTATGATGGCGTAGAATCTATTGAATCATTCTTCTCTAATGTAATCTTCCAAGCAGAGGAGCGATTTAAAAGATCTAATGAGGTATTCCACAATGAAAGACTTCAAAAGATTATTGCTCATAAGGTTGGCTTAGGTAAGGTACTAGATTTAAGAATGCAAAGATTCCCAGTTTTTGCTGGTCTTCAGCTTATTAAGGATGAGCTTAAGGTTGAGGATATGGTACGTATGGTAACTAATAACTATTATTATTGGTTGCTTGACAATTTTGAAAAATACAGCTATAGTGGTCAAGCAAAGGTTTTAGAAACTAAGCTTAAGAAGGCTAGGAAAAAGCATGAAAAGCTTGTTAAGAAGGAAAATAACTTTGATGAGCTTTTAGATTTATCTGAGGTATTATTTACTTACTATCTACTATTTGTTCAATATACTAATGCTGAACTTATTTCAGTTAAGAGTAAAGAGGATAGAGAGCAATTTACTATTAATGTAAGATATATGAACACATATATATGCTATGATTATATGCGTGATCATATTGTGTCACTTGATCTTGGTGAAATTCCACTTAACCCAGTAGAATATTATTTTGGTAAGAAGGGTGTTAAAAAGGTATATACAAGAAAAGAGCTTATTAATCAGGAACGTGTATTAATTAACTTAAATAGATTTAGAAGGTCTACTGTCTTTTTATCATTTGTTGCCCTTTATTATATTGCTGCAGTTGTTATTTATCACTTTATTCCTGCTGCATCTGAGGTGTTTATTGCACCACTTGCTGGTAAGATAATTGATTATGTTGCCATATTCTTTATATTCTATAGCTTAGTTGTTTCGGCTATATTAAAAAGGGGTATAAAGAAATCTCAAGAAAGCTTAGAGGACGTATTACGTATTGATAAGCTTAATCAAAAGGAAGATATTCCTAACGTAAATGAAGAGGAAAGAATTGAGTATTTAGCTAAGCTTGAGTATCAAAAGAAGAAGACTGCTATGAATACTCAACGTATTACTACATCATTTGCAATGGGCTCTTTATCATTTATTTATAGTGTAATATTTGTAAGCCTTATTAATTCACTATTCAGTTCATATCTTGTTGGTGTTGTTAATTGGGATGTTAATAAGAATGGTTTCTTCTATGTTTTTGCAGGACCAGTTTTATCATTCCTATTCGGCTTAATATTTAGAAAGAAGAGCTCAATAGCAAATATTCTTCCTATTATTTTCGCACTAGCTGGTGTATTTATTGGAACTTTAATTTAATTTATTTGGAGTAGTTATGAAAATTTATATGGTGAGCTTAGGCTGTGCAAAAAATCAAGTAGATTCAGAAATGATTTTAGGCACTTGTAAGAATACTATGGAGCTTTGTGATGATCCTAGTATTGCTGATTTAATTTTAATAAACACATGTGCATTCATTGAGTCTGCAAGAAAAGAAGCAATTGATACAATTTTATCACTTGCTGATTATACTAATGCTAAGCTTGTTGTATGTGGGTGTCTTCCTCAACGCTATAAGGATGAGATAATTAATCTTTTACCTGAGGTTGATAGATTCATTACGATTGATGAATACAGTAGGATTCCACAAATTCTAGATTCAGTATTAAATTCTGATGTGAAAAAATACAACGATTTTTCACCATTAAATAGAGTTTATTCTACTCCTAGCTATATGCGTTATGTAAAGATTTCAGAGGGTTGCCTAAATCGTTGTGCCTTTTGTGCTATTCCGCTTATTCGTGGTAGCTTAAAAAGTAGAACAATAGAATCAATTACTGAAGAGGTTAGAATGCATGTAGCTGATGGTGTATATGAAATAAATTTAATTTCTCAGGATACAACAAAGTATGGATATGATATATATAATAAGCTTGCCATTGTTGATTTGCTTAGTGAGCTAGTTAAGATCGATGGTGACTTTAAGATTAGATTATTATATCTATATCCGGATATAGTTACTGATGAATTAATTGATTTTATAAAAAATAATCCTAAGGTATATCCTTACTTTGATATACCAATTCAGCATAGTGAGGATAATCTTTTAAAGGCTATGTTTAGACGTGGAAATCGTGATTATTTATTAGAACTATTTAAGAAGATAAGAACCGAGATTCCGCATGCTATTATTAGAACTACATTAATTGTTGGCTTCCCTTTTGAGGAAAAGAAGGACATAAGCAATTTGATTGAGTTTATGAATGAGGTTCGCTTTGATCGTTTAGGTGCCTTTACCTTCTGCCTAGAGGAAAATACATATGCTACTGAATATCCTCAAACAATTAAGGAATCTGTAAAGCAAAAGCGTTATGAAATGGTAATGGAGGCTCAAGCTAAAATTGCATTAGAAAATAATCAAGCTTTAATTGGTACTATATTAGATGAGGTTTTTATCACTGGCTATGATGAGGGTAACTTTATGTATACAGCAAGAAGCTATGCTTATGCACCAGATGATATTGATGGTGTTATATATGTAGCTGCTAAATATGAGCTAGAGATTGGAACAAGGGTTCGTTGTAAGGTGTTAGATTGCGATCAATATTCTTTAACAGCAGAACAGGTAGAGTAGGTGTTTGAAATGAAAATAAATGTTGTATTATATCATCCAGAGATTCCACAAAATACTGGAAATATTATGAGAAGCTGTGTAGGCTTTAATTGTAAGCTTCACTTAATTAAGCCATTAGGCTTTGAGCTAGACGAGGCTCGTTTAAGAAGAAGCTGTGTTGATTATTATGATTATATTAATTATGAGGTTTATGAGGACTATGAGGATTTTAAAGCAAAGAATCCTGGTCAATATTATTTTTTAACAAGATATGGTCACAAGTCTCCTTCAAAAATTGATTTTACATCTGTCGGAGATAAAAACGTATATCTTATCTTTGGTTCAGAATCAGCAGGAATTGCTTATGACATACTTAAGGATAATCTTGAGGATTGCTATAGAATTCCAACTACTGATTTGGTAAGAAGCCTTAATCTTTCTAATTGTGCTGCAATTATGATGTTTTTAGCTTCTGAACAGTTAAATAAAGATATTGTTATAGATCATGAGCCTGATAATTTTAAAGGTGAAAATTTTATAGATAATGTTAATTTAGAAGAATTAGATTCTATATACAAGGATAAAAAATAGGAGGATAATATATGGAATTATTACATGTAACAAAAGACAATATTGAAGGTATTGTTAAAGAAAATGAAATTTTATTAATTGATTTTTGGGCACCTTGGTGTGGTCCATGTCGTATGCTTACTCCAGTTTTACAAAAGCTAAATGATTCTGGTGTTTGCCTTGTGGGTAAGGTTAATGTTGATGAAGAGGGGGAGCTTGCACAAATATATAATGTAAGATCTATTCCTACATTAGTACTATATAAGAGTGGAAGGGTTGTAGAAAAGAAGATAGGCTACAACGATTTTGCTACATTAGTTGATTGGATTAAGTCTTATGAATAACTATGATTCAATAATCATTGGGTCAGGTCCTGCAGGCATTTCCTGTGCTATATACTTAAAAAGATATGGTCTTAACCCGCTTGTAATTTCCACAGGTGTTGGTTCACTTTCTGATGCTCATAAAATTGAAAACTATTACGGTATTTCATCTATTAGCGGAATAGAGCTACATCAAAATGGAATTAATCAGGCAAAGGCCTTAGGTATAGAAATTAAAGAGGAAGAGGCAATAGATATCGAGTTTGGTGATGAATATACTGTTGTCACTAAAAACAACAAATATGCTTCTAAGACAATTATGCTAGCCTTAGGTACTCCTAGAAATAAAATGAATATAGCTTCTAGATTTGAAGGTGTAGGAGTTTCATATTGTGCTCAATGTGATGGTTTTTTCTATCGCAATAAGCGTGTAGCTGTAATTGGAAATGGACATTACATGAAGCATGAGCTAGATGTACTTCGTGGTTTTATAAGCGATATTACTGTTTTCACTAATGGTAAAGAGCTAGAAGCTAATATTGATGGTGTTAGGGTAATTAAGGATAAGATTACAAGCTTTAATGGAAATGATTATCTAGAATCTATTTCTACAGCTAATGATATATTTCCTATTGATGGTGTCTTTATAGCATTAGATACTCAATCATCATTTACCTTTGCCATGCATTTAGGTATTGGCCTAAGGGGAAATGATATAATTGTTGATGAAAAGCTAATGACAAATCTTCCTGGAATTTTTGCTGGAGGAGACTGTATAGGCGGGCTTAAGCAAATAGTTAAAGCTGCCTCTGATGGTGCAATAGCCGCTGCATCTATTAAGGAATATTTAAAAGATAATAAGTAATAAATAAAGGGTCATTATCATATTGTATAGTAAGGTGATACATATGGAAAATGACCCATTATTATTTATTGATACTGTTAATGAGAAGAAATCAGCAACATCTAACCAAACAATCTTTGATTCAAGGCTAAGCACTAAAAGGCCTATATATAAGCATAGGCTAGATGATATTAGGGCAATGCTTTATTATAGAATTAATGTTTTAGTAGAGGTTACAACTAGAGGCGAAGTTGTTGAAGGTGTTGTACAAGAGGTTAAGGATGAAGGCTTGGTGCTTAATAATGATGGTAAGGAAACCGGGATCCTCTGGTGGAGCGTTCCGCCAAAATAGACGTTCAGCTCCTGCAGGCCGGCACAAATACCCAGGATCGGCT
>JAZNYN010000161.1:0-4286 GCA_045594405.1 Anaeroplasma sp. | reverse complement strand
GTTTTTAAGTGAAATAAAGGTATTCACCTGATCTAATCTATCAATATCTAAGGTAATATCAATAATAGCATCACAAATAATAATAATACATTCATTATTTAGCTCATTAAAGCTTGATACAAATGAATATAATAATCTAATAGCCTCATTTGTTTTACCAATATGATGAAGAATATTAGCCTTAAAAACTATGGCCTTAAAATAGTCCTCACTATTTTTAACAGCCGAAGTTAAAAAGGAATCTACATGCTTAATAGATTCTTGCTCCATATTAAGTTGTAGAATATCTAATAAATTCATATCCTCACCATCTATTCTTTATTGTTTCAATTACTTTTTTATCCTCATAAAAAATTATTTCATCCTCTGTTATAATACAATACTGTCCATCAGCATAGCAGCCTGGATTTATATAAATAATATTGCTATCACATTCAAAGGCTTGTCTGTGGGTATGTCCATAAAATACATAATCGACTCCTAATCCTAAAGCCTTCTTTTTTAGAGCCTCTAAGGTCATCTTTACTGAATACCAATGTCCATGTGTAACAAAAGCCTTTTTGTTAAATAATTCTATATTAAAATCATTATCACCATAAAAATCACAATTACCAGATACATAGGTAACATTTTCTTCCTCTAAATCCATTCGACTTCTACCAAAATCGCCACAATGAATCACATGATCATATTTTGAAAAATCAATATTTAGAGGTCTAGAATGGCTGTCACTTAAAATTAAGATTTTCATCACAAACCTCCAAAATTTGTTTGATAGCCTTAGCACGATGAGAAATTGTATTTTTTTGTTCTATAGTAACAGAAGCTAAGGTCGTATTAAACTCATCAACATAAAAGTATGGATCATAGCCAAAGCCATTTTGTCCCTTAGGTTCATCAATAATCCTACCATTACAATAAGCCTTTGTAATACGATAATCACCATTTGGATAGCAAATACATATAGCACATACGTATCTAGCATTTCTGTTTTCTATACCCTGAAGATTTTTAATAAGTAATGCATTATTAGCATTATCATCATGGCCACCAGCATATCTTGCAGAATAAATTCCAGGCTCGTTATTTAAAGCCTCTACCTCTAAGCCTGAATCATCACTAATAGCAACACAGCCTAGGGCCTGTGATACAGCACGAGCCTTGATTAAAGCATTTTCCTCAAAGCTATTTCCGTCCTCAACGATATCATCATAAAATCCTGCCTCACCCATTGAAATAAAGCTCACATTGCGAAGGCTTAGGATTTTGTTAAATTCATATATTTTATTTTTATTGTTACTAGCAATTACAACAGTTTTCATATCTCTACCTCATCTATAATATTTTACCAAATTTTTTTGCATAAAACCACTTAATTTGTCAAATAATTATTATCATATATAATAAATGTTTCATCATATCCAATAAGCTTGTTAGTTAATGATAATATATTTTCAAAAGATTCTATATCCTCTGTTAGGTATATATATACATCAACCACATAATAAACATCATTTCCATCAAGATAGGAATCTATTAATTCAACATTAGATGATGATTCAACATAATATCCTAATGGTAAATGATTTTGATTAATTGTATATAATATAAATACATCAATATAATCATTAATTTCATAATCAACATCAATAAGCTCGATACTATTGTTTTCAATGCTTATTGCATAGCAAGAGGACATATCCTCTATAATAAACTGTGTAGTAATATCTTTATTACAGCTAGTTAAAAGAAACAAAAATAAAAAAGTATATTTCTTCATTATATCACCGAAAAATAGTATGATAAAATATTATAATATATGATATAATAATACTATATAGGAGGTATATAACCTATGAGCAAAGCAGTTTATCCTGGTTCATTTGATCCAATTTCAAATGGCCACCTAGACATAATTAAAAGAGCATCAAGATTCTTTGATGAGGTACACGTAATAGTATCATTTAATGTGTTAAAGAAATATACATTTACTGAAAGTGAAAGAGTAGAAATGATTAAGCTTGCAACTAAGGACTTAAAGAATGTTGTGGTAGTTGCATATGACGGCTTAGTAGTTAACTATTGTAAGGACAATAACATAAACGTTATAATCCGCGGTATGAGAAATTATAGTGACTACGAGAACGAATTCCAGCTATTCCAATACAACCGTGATATCTATCCAAAGATTGAAACATTCCTAATGATGCCAACAACAAAGAATCAGTTTATTTCTTCTTCAGCAATTAAGGAATTAATTATGTTTGATGTAGATATTTCAAAATATGTTCCAAAGGATTTAGTGAATATTATTATTGAAAAATATAAGGACTAAAAAAAGGTTGACTATCGAGTCAACCTTATCTTTTTAACATAATCATTTAGCTTTTGATAAATAGGCTTCATACATTCCTCATTCGTTAAGGATATAATATCATCAATAGGTACCCAACGAATATCACAGCTTTCATCAGGTCTAAAATGAAGCTCATCTTGCATAGAAGCAATGAATAGATATGTGACATTCATATGAAGATGAGATGATACAAATTCACCATTTTTAATATGTGGGTGTACGGGAAGGACCTCAAGTGAAATAAATTTATTTGAAACTGGTGTTATATTTGCTAACCCACTTTCCTCCTTAGCCTCCTTAATAGCCACCTCTAAAAGATTAGTATCCCCATCAGCATGACCACCAAGCCAACCCCAATTTTGATAAAGCTTATGAAAGTGAACAACAAGGTGAGTCATAGTTTCATCAACAATCCAGCAGGATGCAGAAAAATGAGCCTGTAATGCACTTCTACTAAAAGCCTTTTGATTGTAATAATTATAATAATCTAAAATTGATTCCTTATCCTTTTGTTCCTGTTCATTCACAGGCTGATAATCAATGATTTCTTTGATAATAGGAATCATTTTTTTAAGCTCCTTAAATAAATTAAGCCTACCTCATAATCATCCTTAGCATATAATTTTTTATTATATTTGATTCCATAGAAGCATAGAACGCCAACTACTGCACATAAAATTGAGCCTACAATCGCAATCCATGGCTTAATAGCATCATATATAGCAACTAAGATTAAAACAACGATTCCTAATAAGGCAACAAATAAAATAAATGCATATAGGCCAAAAATAATTTGACCATTTTTTCTAGAAACTAATCCTAGTTCCTCAACCTTATAAGTATCATTTTCATCTACTAAAACATCATTTTTATAGCTTTGAATAGTATTTAAAAATGCAAATGTTAAAACAATACATATTGCCACACAAGCAAACGGAATACCAATTATCTCAATAAGCTTTTGATTAAGAGCATGCTCCATCAGATTTGTAATAATTGTAAATAAAGAAATTCCTAAGCCTACTAAATAAATAGCACTTAATATTATCCAAACGATAGCAATTTTTCTTTTCATAAAAAATCACACCTTTCTAATCTAATACTTATAATACCACAAAATATAATTTTTTTTAATACATTGTATTAATTTTCATAACTTTATATCTACAATTATCGTTATAATTATGATATAATACTAATGGTCAAATTATTGATTTGTAAAGAGGAGATAAAAATGAAAGAATTTATTATTGAAACTAGTGCTAGACATGCACACGTAACTCAAGAGGTTTTAGAAAAGCTATTTGGTGAAGGCGCTCAATTAACTGTTAAGAAAATGCTAAGCCAACCTGGTCAATTTGCATCAGATCAAAAGATTACAGTTGTTGGTCCTAAGGGCTCATTAGCTTGTTCAATCCTAGGTCCTTGCCGTAATGTTAACCAAGTTGAGGTATCATTCTCTGATGCTAGAACATTAGGTGTTTCAGCTCCAGTTAGAGAATCTGGTGATGTAGCTGGTTCTACAGCTTGTAAGCTAGTAGGTCCTGCTGGTGAGGTTGAGCTTTCTGAAGGTATTATCGTTGCTAAGCGTCATATCCATATGACTAAGGCTGATGCTTTAGAAATGGGTGTAGCTAATGGTGAAATCGTTAATGTTAAGGTTCAAAACGAAACTGGTAGATCAATTATCTTTGGTGATACTGTTGTTCGTGTTTCTGATTCTTATGCATTAGCAATGCATGTTGATACAGATGAAGCAAATGCTGGTGCTTTAGCCGGTAAAGTTACAGGAGTAATTGTTAAATAATATAAATAAAATGCTCGATAATTCGAGCATTTTTTATTTGTTCATTTCTAAGCTTGTATAATAGGTATTATTTTCACTAATCCTATTTACTAAAGCTTTATATTTTTCATATTTTTCAATATT
>JAZNYN010000160.1:0-8165 GCA_045594405.1 Anaeroplasma sp. | reverse complement strand
AATAAATACAAAGGAAAACAATTGAACCAATTATACCAACAAAAAATAAAATTAAAACAAAAATTTCAAAACCGTTCATACTACTCACCATTTTACATAATGTATTTCTATTTTTAATTATACCACAAATGAAGTAGTGATACATATTTATCATTAAAACCATTTATATTTATTCATTTAACTCAATTTAATTTTTGTTTTTCTTTTTCCCTTTAATCTCTTTTACTTGTGTTTAATACCACTATTTTTAAGAAACTTTTTTATAATATAGCTGTATGTTTTATATTGACACTAACACAAAAAAATAGTGTAGATTATTAACCTACATTTTTGAAGGCCAATAACCTACACTATTAAAATACCATTTATATGTTTTATTTTATCATTTCCTACATCTGTTTGTAGGTCACCCTACAAACTTTTTATAGCTCGATTTTGATTAGCAGTCACAATTGACTCAAAATCAAGTGTCACTACCTTATTTTTAGTTATTAATTATATGCCAATTCATAAGTTTTTTTTAAAGTCGACCAGTTTTTCATTTTTTGTCCCCTTATCTCTCCCTTTATTTATATTATCTTAAGCTTTTTTAAACCTTTTTATTTGAATTTAATCAACTTTAATTTTCTAGCATATTTCTATTAAGTTTTTAAGCAATAACCTTTAAAATATGCTGATTTTACGGGATATTTTAGCAAAAATAAAAAAGCAAAGGCCGAGAAATCCTTTGCTTCTTCTTTTTTTTGCAATTTCCAAACTGTATTGATTAACGCTTTGAGAATTGAGGTGCACGACGAGCAGCCTTTAAACCATACTTCTTACGTTCCTTAGCACGTGGATCACGTGTTACCATACCAGCTGGCTTTAAGATTGCACGATAGTCAGCGTTAGCTTCCATTAAAGCACGAGTAATACCTAAACGGATAGCACCTGCTTGGCCAGAGATACCTCCGCCATAAACGTTAACTAGTACATCAAACTTTTCAGTTGTTTCAGTTAATTCAAGTGGTTGTAATACATCTAGACGAACAGCTGCTGAAGGAATATAATCCTCAAAAGCACGACCGTTGATAGTAATAGTACCCTTACCAGCACGTAAGTAAACACGTGCAACAGAGCTCTTTCTACGGCCTGTTCCTAAGTATTGAACTAATTTCTTTGCCATATCTTATTTCCTCCTTATGCCTTTACTACGAATTCTACTGGTTTTTGTGCAGCATGTGGATGTTCAGCAGAAGCATACACATATAATTGCTTTCTCATTTGGTCACCTAACTTAGTGTGTGGAAGCATACCCATAATAGCATGCTCAACGATTCTAGTTGGGTGCTTTTCCATTACAGTTTCAGCATTAGTAGTCTTTAAACCACCAAGATATCCTGAATGAGAATGATATAACTTATCTTGCCACTTGTTACCAGTTAACTTGATCTTGTCAGCGTTAATAACGATAACATTATCACCGCAGTTAACATGTGGAGTATATGTTGGCTTATGTTTGCCCTTTAATAAAGAAGCTACAACAGTTGCTAAACGACCTAATGTAACGCCATTTGCATCAACTACATACCAACCGTGTTGAATTGTTTGATTGTTTGCCATGAATGTTTTCATGATTTGTTCCTCCTAAGTAATTTTTAAATTATTTAGGGCAATAAGTGGGTTATTGCTTAAAAAATGTACCATTCAATATTATATATTCACTTTGTGAAAGTGTCAAGCATAACTTATTTAAAAAATATACTTTTTTACGATTAGTTATATTATAAATATAAAATAGGCCTATAAAAATGAAAAAAACCACAAACGTGGCATCTTTCTATAAATATAAAAGAGTTAAAAAGAAAAACAAATTGTCATTCGTAAACATGCAAATTTAATGACATAATCATTATACAACCAATATATATAAAATAAAATAGTTATTTTGTATTATGAAACGTTTTCATAACAACATTTGCATATTTTTAATATATTACTAATGTAATTTGACCATTATAGTGAAAAATCTTCACTATATTTTTGATAATACTTCTACAAAACTTCTATTTTTTCTTTGAAAGCTTTGTTGCCTTTGATATAGTATCATTATCTATTCCCATTTTCTTCATACTCTTGGCAATCTTTATTTGAGATTCCTACCTCACATAATATATAGTCAAAAAAGAAAGTGACTAAAGTTTTTATCCTAAAGTCACTTCCATAGTGTATTTACACGTTAATTTTTCTTTTCTCGTTCAGCCTTAAGACGTTCAAGCTCTTCCTTTAAAATTTGAGCCTTCATTTCCTCTAAAGCTTCCTTCTTAATTTCTTCAGTGTGCTTTTCAATTTCTTCCTTCTTACTCTTAACGAAGGTAGCAAACACCTGAAGACCAGCTATTAAAGCAAATAGAATGAATATAATTACAAACAATGTATTTCTTCCTGTACCATTAGTTAATGATGTTAAAAAACCTACATCCTTTATGTATATACCATAGACCATATTAGGAGTTACATGCTCCTTATCTGGAATTATATTGTTATCACCTTGAACAACAAGATAATCATCATGCTTTTCCATTACTCTATGGATTATAAACATTCCTTTTGTTGCTTGAGCTTCACTTCTATAAATGATGATGTCATTTTCTACAACCTCATCAAATGTTATTTCTTTAAATAAAACATAGTCTCCTACACTAATAGTAGGTTCCATTGAATCTGTAGGTACATATGAAATGCTGTACCCAAACATGCGAGCTGGTCTACCTTCCTTTGAAGCAGATACGACCTCTACACATGTTAACACTACTGCAAGTGCACATAGGAAAGTAATAGCTCCACTAATAATTTTCTTTATTAGCTTTTTATTCTTCTCCCAAAATTGCTTCATTTTCCTCTACCTCCACAGTATTAAAAATTATAAATGCGTCAGTAGGTGCATTTTATATTTCTTCTAAGATAATTTCCTCTTCATCTTCAGCAGAAGCTAAAGCCTCATCAGGATTAGCTTTAGCCATAGGCTTTCTAGTAAGCATACGTTTTTCTCTAGGCTGATCAGCTGAAACCTCTTCGATTTGCGAAATAGCCTTTAAAAATTCATCCTCTTCATCCTCAGGCTGAGGTGCTTCTACCTCTTGTTGAGTGTGAGACATTGGCTTTCTTGCAAGTAGAGGCTTTTTCTTTGGTGCATCTAGAGGAGCTTCTTCAATTTGAGAAATTGCAGCTAGGAATTCATCTTCCTCATTAGGAGCATTTTCCTCCTGAGGTGCTTCCTCAACAATCTCCTCAATTATAATTTCTTCTTCCTCTTCTTGAGGTGCTACTGCCTCTTGTGTACTACGTGCCATTGGCTTTCTACCTAATACTGGCTTAGCCTTTGGTGCTTCCTCAATTTGAGAAATTGCAGCTAGGAATTCATCTTCCTCAGAAGGAGCTTTAGCTTCTTCTATTACCTCTTGTGGTGCTTCCTCTTTTGCCTCTTGAGATGCTTCTTTAATTTGAAATACTGCAGCTAAGAATTCATCTTCCTCAGAAACCACAGGTTGAGCAGCCTTAGGAATTGGTTTAGCCTTTGGTGCTGGAGCAGCCTCTACGCTAGAATCCATTACAACATCATTAATCATCTCATCAGCATATTGTACTGTAACCTTCTTTCTAGGTCTAATATTACGACGCTTAGATGTCTTCATGTATTCACGCTTCTTAGCTGCAAGCTCCTTAGCACGCTCACGAGCACGTGCCTTCTTAGCATCTTCCTTAAGCTTAGCCTTAGCCTTATCAAGACGTCTCTTTTCAGCTTCCTTAGCCTTAGCAAGAGCTTCTTTTTCAAGACGACGTCTGCGTTCTTCTGCAGCCTTTTCTTTTTCGATTGCTTGAAGACGTAACGCTTCTTCCTTGGCTCTTTGCTTTTCTTCACGAGCACGCTCTTGAGCTTCCTTAAGCTTAATCTTCTTTTCAAGAGTTTCAACTAATTTCTCAACACGCTTTTCTTCCTTACCCATACGGGCAATATTCATGGTCTTTTGTTGCTTAACAGCCTTCATAACTAGCATTCTACGTCTAGCAAACTCTAGCTGTTCATATAAGTCCTTACTTTCTAACTCATCATCTGCAACACCAAACGCACGTCTATAAATTTGATCTAGCATGTCAAGCATTTGTCTATAAACAACACGGATTGATTCGTTATATGGTGTACCAGTTCTTTGAATACCATCAAAAGATGCTTCAAAGTATTTTGCTGTTTGGTCTAATAAGATTTCATTCATAGTGTAATCCTCTAGCTTCTTATTATCCGCAGCAAGCGAAGGCTCTAGTACGATATCCTCCTTTTCTTGAACCTTAGGTGCTTTTACAATACCTAGCTTCTTAGAAGAATAAATACCTTCAATTTGACGATTTTTGATAAATGATATTAATGTCATAGTCATTAGGTCATTAATATCCTTATCAATAATTTGTGTATACTTATACACCTTTTCCTTAGATTCAACATTAGTAGCAATACTATCTACCTTATCCAGGTATAACCATAAACCAAAGCATAGCTTAAAGTCTGGATTATGCATAAGAATATTAGTCTTCATGATAGGTGGCACAACATCACGTGCCTTTGCTAGTGTACGCATAAATTCTGTACCCTTTAAGCCCTGAATCATTTCTCTAATATTTAATAAACGATTGAATTGCTCACGAGTTTGTTCTGCATTAACAGTTAAGTCATCCTTAATTTCAACGTCAATGTTCATAGTAACCTCTTGACCTGAAAGTAAGAATTTATTTTCAACACTTAATCTATTAGTTTCAAAGCTTGATAATGAAATTTTCATAACCTCATATCTACGCTCTAAGAACATTTCACATCTTTTAACTAATGACTTTAAAAATCTATTTTCATAAATAGCTAATTCCTCTTCAGCAAACGTAGTTAGTACCTTTGAAGGTATAACATCACCATTTCGCTTAATTTCCTTAATTAGCTGGGTATGTGAAGATAGGTGGCGTACAGTTTGTGAATTAACCTTCTTAGCCTTTTCTACCGCAACTACCTCTTCATCATATCTAATTGTTTTCTTCGGATTACGCATGATCTTAAGCATCGCTGGGTAAACCGATTCAATAGTATCAAGGAAGCTCATGTCAAAGTTTCTGATTTCAGTAAGTGTCTTATTAAATACAGTCTTTTGACCACCCTTTACTCTTGATAATATATAGCTACCATAAGCATCTGATTGAGTTTGCTCATCAATTGCTTGGTATATTTTCTTGTAATACAATGTTAAATCATCTAAATTATTTAAATCTACTTTCTTAGCCACTAAAAATCACCTACACTATGCAGCTTTCTTTAGATCAGCTAAGAAGCCCTTTGATACCTTAAATTGTTCCTTACCAAATAATTTATCTAATAATAGAATTAAATCATCTAGCTCTTTCTTTAAGAATGTTAGATTTAACATTTCAAACTTACGTAAAATCTTAAATGTTAGCATGTAATCTAGTCCATCAAATTCAGTAAAGCCACAAGCCATATATACTGGAACGAATAGCTTGATTTGCTTCATGATACGGTTACCGAATGCAATCTTGAACTTATCTTGAATAAATTCATCTAATGTATTGAAACCACTTTGAGCAACCTCTGATAATGCATAACCAGATTGTGAACGCTTAAATAAGTCATCTAAATATTCAAATGTCATTGATACGTTTTCAGTAAATGGGGCATCAATGAAATCTGCCTTCTTGTTAATCGCAATTGCTACAGCACGGTCGTATACCTTATCTGTAATTGTAAATGTAGAGTCATCCTTGTTGGCTGTTCCGATAAACCATAGGTTTTGTGGAATTAAGATTTTACCATTAATAAGATTCTTTGGATCGGTATCCTCTGATGTAGGAACGATATCGATTTTCCACTCGTTAACATCTGGCATTTCCATTACTGATAGGAATTCTGCGAAATAATACTCGATACGTGCTAAGTTCATTTCGTCTAGTACAATAATGTTAATTGTATCTGAATATGATGCTGCGTATACACTTCTTAAGAAGTCTGTCTCATTAAAGCGCTTAGTAAATTCGTTTAGGTAACCAAGTAGCTCAGCACGGTCACGCCATGATGGCTGTACTGAAATAATAGATGTATCGTTTTGGAAGAACTTACCCATAGCGTATGGAAGTGAAGTCTTACCTGTACCTGAGATACCTTCTAGAATTAAAACCTTAGATGTAGATAAGCCTGCAAACCATCTAGCAATAATTTCCTTATTGTAGAATAGCTTTAATTGAGATGCAGCATAATTAATAAATCTATCAATTAAGCCCTCTAAATCAAGCATATCTGTTTGGTTCATAACTGTAATCTTAGGATTTTCAGCAGCTAATCTATCTACTTGGATTAGCTTAGAGAATCTAGATTCATTTTCAGCCTTCTTCTTATTAGAAGATGAACCACTACCATCATAATCAACAACACCCTGAGTACCAGCACCGATTTGTGATACACGCATTGCTAAGATTTTATTCTTTTCATCTATTAATTCAACTACCTTTTGGTTTAATAAAGATACCTCTTCAACTAAAGCATCCTTATCTACCTCACGCTTAGTAAAGCGAATATATCTTTTTAGTAGTTGAAATAGTAATACCAGCAACAATACTATAAAGCCAATATTTACGATTAATACAAATATAAAGACAATATAGTCTAGTGCATTCCAATCACCAATCGAGTTAGTAAATGTATCAAGATAACCATTATCAGCCCAGTCTGAATAAAAAGCCTTGACAAATATAGAACCAATAATTTGAAATCCTTCAACGATATTATTAAAGAAATCCCCTAAGAACTGAATATAAAATTGTGAAAATCCACTCATAATAACTCAACTCTTTTCTTACTTAGTTTCTTCTTGTGTTTCCCCGCTTGTTGCTTGTCCTTCTTTTGAATCAGCTTGTGCTTGTGCTTGTAGCTCAGCAAGAATTTGCTTTCTCATTTCTTCCTTTTGAGCCTCAAGGTCAGCCATCATTTGTTCCTTATCTGATGCTAATTCAGCCTTTTGTTGTGCACCCTTTAATTCCATTACATTCTTAACAACGAAGTAAACTTCAACAAGTAAGAATAATAATACAGGAATTACGAAGTACCATAACCAATTCTTTTGAACGTTTTCTAAAGCAGCACCGCCGCCAGCCTTAACCTTGTAAATAACACCCTTTACATATTCAAACTCTTCGCCTGATAATTCTATAACATGTCCATTATCTTGTAATGTTTTATTAAGTGAAAATTTAGATTCATCAGTTGGATCATAAATACCTAATTCAGATGCTACCTTATCACCTTGTACAGCGATTAAAACAATATGCCCGTTGTCATCTCTCTCGATATGAACGATTCTATGGGTATTAAGTGCCTTTAATGATTCATCATAGAAAGTAATAACATCACCCTCAGCTAGCTTATCAAAGTTCTTTTCTTTAATAACCTTAGCATAGATTAAATCACCCTTTGCAAATTGTTCAACATCATAATCTGCATAAGCTTCTTCTAACTCATCATAATATGAACCATTTTCATTTCTAACCATTGAGTTAGTTTGTACTGATAGGAAGCCTCTACCAAAAATGTGTGGGAAACCACCATTCTTACTACCTGCGTTAATGTTCATTATTGAGAATAATAATAACATAACAATAACTGCATAAAATACTACGTTACCTACAATTTTTAGGATAAACATAGTTAATTCTTTTTTTGTTCTTGTAACTTTTGTATTTTCCATACAATTCACCATCCTACGTGTAATAATACATTGTATTATTATTTTATCACACATTCAATCAAAAAGAAACATATTTTTACATTGTTGTTAAATATTTAAAAAAAACAACATTTTTTTGAAAACGAAAATCAAGAAAAATGGCTTTATTAAGGGAAAAAACGGACTCAAGAAATTTCATATTTTTTTAAAGCTTTTTTATAAAATGTATTCAAAAACTTAAATTTTTATGCCTATTTTTACCCCTAAAATGTATACACTCATTTTAACGTGTTTGATACGCATAAGCTAAAATAAAAAATGAAGCCCAATCATGAGCTTCAGTTATTATCTATTCTTGTGGCATTACACTAATTATACCATGGTCACCAAAAACGGCGTAATCAAGCGCACCCG
>JAZNYN010000159.1:0-5474 GCA_045594405.1 Anaeroplasma sp. | reverse complement strand
GGTAATATTGTTGAGTTTATAGGAAATTATTATACATTTACAGGTAATAGAACAATAACAATTAACTATGATGAAGAGATTGCATTAGTTTTAGATAATGCATATAGCTATTATGTTAATTGCTTAGGTATGAATTATTGTAAATTAGATATATAAAAAATATAATCCGGAAAAATTTCCGGATTTTTTATTATTTATAGTATTGATTTATGGCAGATATTAAAGCATAGATAGAAGAACAAATAATATCCTCATGTACACCAACACCCCAATATGTTTTTGAATTTAAAACAATTGATACATATGAAGCTGCACTAGATGTTGATTTTGAATCTAATGCGTGCTCAATATAATTATCAATTTCAAAAATAATTCCTAAGGCCTTCTTTATAGCATTAGATACAGCATCTAATCTACCATTACCCTCAGCAATATACTCCTCATTACATCCATTATTACTAATAGAAAGCATTACCTTAAAGCCATTATCATTCTTAATAAAATGATAATCATTTAATTTAATTGGAGAAGAAATATTAATAAATTCATTTTTAAAGATATTATATACCTCTTGAGGTGATAATTCCTTATGATTTTTATCAGATACATCCTTTACTGTATAACCTACAGATTCTCTCATCTTTAATGGTACATCAAAGCCATAATTAGCTTCTAGGATATAGCATACTCCACCCTTTCCTGATTGAGAATTAATTCTAATTACATCTGCAGAATATTCTCTTGATAGATCTGATGGATCTATTGGTAGATAAGGTACAGACCAAGTTTTTAGATTATTATCCTTATGATATTTAATACCTTTACTAATAGCATCCTGATGTGAACCAGAGAATGCTGCAAATACGAATTTACCAGAATATGGCTGACGTTCATATACATGCATTTCAGTAACATGCTCATATAGTTCGATAATTTTTGGTAGATTACTAAAGTCAAGGATAGGATCAACGCCATGTGTATACATGTTAAGAGCTAGAGTAATTATATCTACATTACCTGTACGCTCACCGTTACCAAATAGTGTACCTTCAATTCTATCCGCACCAGCAAGTAGTCCAAGCTCAGAACAAGCAACACCAGTACCACGGTCATTGTGTGGGTGTAGTGATACTATTAAATTATCTCTATTATGCATATACTTACACATGTATTCAACTTGAGAAGCATAAACATGTGGTAGTGACATTTCAACTGTAACAGGTAGGTTAATAATTAGTTTGTTTTGAGGGGTAGGCTTGAAAATATCTATAACCTCATTACATACCTCAAGTGCGTATTCTACCTCAGTTCCTGTAAAGCTTTCAGGAGAATATTCAAATTGGAAATTACCTTCAGTTTCTGATGCTAGCTTTACAAGTAGCTTTGCCCCGTCTGTTGCAATCTTTAAAATTTCTTCCTTACTCTTTTTAAACACCTGATTTCTTTGAGCGTAGGAAGTAGAATTGTATAAATGAACAACTGCCTTTTTACAGCCATTTAATGCATCAAATGTTTTTTTGATAATGTGCTCTCTTGCTTGAGTTAATACCTGAATAGTAACATCATCTGGAATTAAATTTTGTTCAATAAGAGCTCTTAGGAAGTTATATTCTGTTTCACTTGCTGCTGGAAAGCCTACCTCAATTTCCTTAAAGCCAATTTCAACAAGTAGCTTAAAGAAGTCTAGCTTTTGTTCTAAAGACATAGGTGTTACAAGTGATTGATTTCCATCACGTAGGTCAACAGAACACCAAATAGGAGCACATTCAATATACTCCTTATTTACCCAATCTGTACATTTAGTTGGAGGCATATAATAACCTCTTTTATACTTTTCAAAACCCTTCATAAAACTCTCTCCCTTTTATGAATTTTTACAATTATACCATACATATATTTTTAAGTCAATTTATAAAATTATATTTTATAAAAGCAATATTATTTTACTAATAATTTATAACATATCTTTTAATTTATAACATTTTATGTTATACTACTTTAGGATTAAAGGAAGTGATATTAGATGAAAAAGCTATTACAACTTTATTGGATATTTTTTAAGCTTGGTATAGTTAATTTTGGTGGAGGCTATGCACTACTACCATTATTACAAAAGGAGCTAGTTGAAAAATATAAATTTGTAAGTGACGAAGAGGTTATTGATTATTATGCAATAGGTCAATGTACTCCTGGAGCAATAGCTGTTAATGTATCTACATTTATTGGCTACAAGGTTAAGGGTGTATTAGGTGGTATTTTTGCTACGCTAGGCTTTATCTCACCAGCATTATTTATAATTTTTATTATTGCGGCGGTATTATCAAACTTCCAGGATATTCCACAGGTTCAATCTGCATTTAAGGCAGTTAGAGCGACAGTGTTTGTTTTAGTATTATCTGCCGTAGTAAAGCTAAGTAAGAAAAGTGTATTTGATATTTTTACTTGGGGTATTGCTTTAGTTGTTTTAGCGTTATCTATATTTACTGAAATACCTTTATTTGTCTATGTTATTTTTGCAGGTATGCTTGGCATATTTATAAATATGATAAAGAATAATCATAAGCAAAAAATAGAAGTAAATAGTAAAGAGGAAGCAAGTACTGAAGAGGCTCCTTTAAATAATGAAAAGGAGGAGCAATAGTATGACATTCCTTAGATTATTTTTAGAGTTTTTTAAAATAGGTATTTGTGCCTTTGGTGGTGGACTTGCAACTATTCCTTTCTTAGAGGAATTAAGTCAAACGACTGGTTGGTTTAGCCTAGAGGATCTTGCAAATATGATTGCGATATCTGAATCTACTCCAGGTGCTATTGGTGTTAATATGGCAACATATGTAGGCTATACTACGATAATGAATGAATACAATAATGTATTTTTAGCATTCCTTGGTGGTGCTACTGCAACACTATCATTTGTTATGCCATCTATAATTGTAATCTTAATTATTTGTCAATTCTTAAATAGATTTAGAAGCAACAAATATGTGGAGTTTGCATTTTATGGCTTACGTGCTGCATCATTTGGTTTAATTTGCTCTGCAGCATATTCAATTTTAAAGCTATCAATTGTTTCTCCTACTAATGCTTCTGATGCCTTTGTATCTGCAGAGGGTACCGGCTTTTGGAATCAATTGTGGCAAGGCTTTATTAATTTTTGGGATTATAAATGTTTAATATTAGCTGTAGTAATGGGATTTTTTATCTTTAAGTTTAAGAAGCATCCAATTATTTATATTGCAGCTGCAGCAATTATTGGTATTATATTTAGCTTTTAGGGAGAGTAAAAATGAGTGTATTAAAGTGTACTGATGTTTCCTTTTCATTTGGTAACCGTACTATACTTGAAAATGCTAACTTTGTTATGCAAAAGGGTGAGCATATAGGTTTAGTAGGTTTAAATGGTGAGGGTAAATCAACTTTTATTAAAATGATTACTGGTTCTTTAACACCAGACCAGGGAAAGATTGAATGGTGTAAAAGAATTACTACTGGATATTTAGATCAATATACATCCTTAACGAAGGGTAAAACTATTCGTGAGGTGTTAAGAGAAGCATTTCAGCACATGTATGATTTAGAGGCTGAAATGAATGAAATCTATATGAAAATGTGCGACTGTACCGAAGAAGAAATGAATGAGTATTTAGAGGATACTGGTGAAATTCAGTCAGAGCTTGAGTCATCAGGCTTTTACACATTAGATTCTAAGATTGAGGAGGTAGCAAATGGTTTAGGCTTAGGTGATATTGGCCTTGATACTGATGTTACTAATCTTTCTGGTGGACAACGCTCAAAGGTGCTTTTAACAAAGCTACTTTTAGCACAGCCTATGATATTAATATTAGATGAGCCAACTAACTTTTTAGATGAGGCTCAAATTAACTGGTTAAGAAACTATTTAGCAAATTATGAAAATGCGTTTATCTTAGTTTCTCATGATGTACCATTTTTAAATAGTGTTATTAACGTTGTTTATCATATGGAGGATGGTACATTAACTAGATATACTGGTAATTATGATAGCTATATGGAAATGTATGAGCTTAAGAAGCGTCATCAAAATATAGCATATGAAAAGCAACAAAAGGAAATTGCCCATCTTAAGGAATTCATTAACAAGAATAAGGCTAGAGTTGCAACAACTGATTTAGCTAAATCACGTCAAAGAATTTTAGATAAGATGGAGATAATTGAAAAGGCAAAGGAAGCAGTAAAACCAACCTTCAAGTTTAAGGAATGCGGTGCATCAGGTAAATTTGTAATGGTAGCTGAGGACCTTGTTATTGGATATAATGAGCCACTTTCATCAAAGCTAAATTTTGTAATCGAACGTGGTCAAAAGGTAGCTATAAAGGGTGCTAATGGTATTGGTAAATCTACATTACTTAAGACTCTTTTAGGAATCCTTCCACCTTTATCTGGCAAATGTAACCTAGATTATAATATTCATTATGGCTACTTTGCTCAAGAAGAAGAACTGAATAGAAATACAGCACATGAGGAAATTTGGAATGAATATCCTGCAATGACTAATGCTGAGGTACGTGGTGCACTTGCAGCATGTGGTCTAAATAAGGATAAGATTGAATCATTAATGGTTGTATTATCTGGTGGTGAGGCTGCAAAGGTTAGATTATGTAAGATTATGCTTAAGGAGTGTAATACATTAGTATTAGATGAGCCTACTAACCATCTTGATGTTTTAGCTAAGGAAGCCTTAAAGGAGGCCTTACAAGCATTTAAAGGAACAATCGTTTTAGTATGTCATGAGCCTGAGTTCTATTCTGATATAGTAACTGAGGTATTGGATGCTGAAAAATGGACAACTAAGATTTTATAATAAGAAAAGGGATAACTTATAAAGTTATCCCAATTTTTTATTAAATTAGTTTTTATTATGCAGTAATTTGAGTGTATAATGCAGGAATCCATGCATCAGCATAAGTTACAGCACCATTTGTAGTACCAAAGATTACTGCGATATTATTGTAATTAGCTGCAGCCTCTTGGCCTAATAGCTTCATACCTGAAATTTCAGCTGTAAGTGCTGAAGCTCCAGTGTTATTATATTCTCTATATCTAACTGTTGCGTCAGTTGGATTTGTACCACTCATTGAAACATAACGTGTGCTTGCTGATTTACCAACATGCTTACCAATTTCAGAGTTCATAATCATAACTGCTGAATATGGGCCCCAAGGTCTACCTAATGCGAATGTACCACTTGTTATTCTTGAGTCTGCAGTAAATCTACAGTTATCAAAAATTAAACCGTATTCAACATAATCCTCTGCACCCTTATTACAGCCTTTAAATGCTGTAATGTAGCCAGCATTGCTCTTGTTATTAACATAGATTTCAGAATCATAGAAGTAAGTAGTTGCGTTAGTACCAAAGATAAAGTCTGTATTACCTTCAATGAATGTATTATATACAAATTGTCTACCAGTCATAAATTCAACTGTATCTTGGTA
>JAZNYN010000158.1:0-5821 GCA_045594405.1 Anaeroplasma sp. | reverse complement strand
TTCTTTTTAAGGAAAACAATTAAGCAAACTATTAAAGCTATAATAACAACAGCGCCTATAACGCTATAAATAATTATATCTATCGTATCAAATAAAAACATAATTTTATTCACCTCTAAATCAAAATAGTCCCTAATATAATTATTATAGTTTCTTTTTACCTATTTATCAAGATAAATAGTATTTTTTTAAGATGCATTTGTCACTACACCTAAATATCTATCTACATAAAATATATCAGGAGGTGTAATTATATGAATACTGGCTGCTTTAATACTGAAGATGTAGCATGTAACACTATCAAGGATACCGTAATAAAGATTGATAAGCTACAAAAGGCTGTTATAAGCAATACTGTAGGTACATGTGTAACATGTGAAACATCACTTCTTTCAGCAAATAACACTATTCCTGTAAGCTTTACAACATGCTGTGGAAATAGAATTTGTGGATTAGTTGGTCTTACTGGAGCATCTACCTGCTTTTATAGAATCGAATCAGTTCGCTGTGGAAGATATGTGACTGTAAGATTATTAGAGGTTACTGGTGGCACACTAGAGGCTACTCCATATACAATGATTATTGACCTTGAATGTGTTGGCACAATTCAATGCTTCGAGGCAATTAGTGTAGTTGTTTGCTCACAATCTATACCTGAATAAAAGAAAAACCCACTAGCTTATTCATTAGTGAAACTAGTGGGTATTTTTATTATTATACAAAACTATTTAGTATATCCAAATTTTTTAAAGAATTCTTCCTTAAAGTCTCCTAAGCGATCCTCTTGGATTGCAGTACGAATTTGCTTCATTAAATTCTTTAGGAAATAAAGATTATGGTAGGTTAATAATCTTTGGCCAAGAATTTCCTCTGCCTTGATTAGATGATTTAAATAGCCCTTAGTATATGTTTTACAAACCTTACATTCACAGTTTGGATCTAGTGGACCATGATCATGCTTAAGGCTTGTGTTTTTAACCTGAAGCTTGCCCTCAGATGTAAAGGCAGAGCCATGGCGTGCATTACGTGATGCTAATACACAGTCAAACATATCAACACCATTCATTGAACCAATAATTAAATCATCTGGTGAGCCTACACCCATTAAATATCTTGGCTTATCAGCTGGCATAATATTCTTTAAATATTCAAGCATTTCATACATATCCTCTTTAGATTCACCTACAGAAAGACCACCAATTGAATATCCAGGAAAATCTATTTCCTGTAGCTTTTCTAAACAGTACTTTCTAAGCTCCTTGTTGCCTCCACCCTGAACAATTCCAAATAAGGCTTGAGTGTCAGGATTTTTATGTGCATCCTTGCCACGCTTTGCCCAACGAATAGTTCTTTCAACAGAATCCTTCATATACTTATAATCAGCATCAAAAGGAGGACATTCATCAAAGCTCATCATAATATCAGCACCAAGATTATTTTGAATTTCAATTGCCTTCTCTGGTGATAAGAATAGCTTTTCTCCAGATTTGTGGTGACGGAAGGTTACCCCCTCCTCAGTAATCTTTCTAATTTTTGATAAAGAGAATACTTGGAAGCCACCACTATCAGTAAGAAGAGCACCATCCCAATTCATAAATCCTCTAATGCCACCAAATTCTTTAACAGTTTCATCGCCAGGCTGTAGCCAAAGATGATAGGTATTACCTAAAATTAAGCCATCGCTTACCTCCCTTATTTCTTCAGGAATAAGCGTCTTAACTGTAGCCTTTGTTCCAACTGGCATAAAAATTGGCGTTTCAAAATCACCATGAGGTGTATGTAAAATACCATATCGAGCACCAGTTTGCTTACAAACGTGCTTTAATTCATACCAAACTGCTGCCACTATTCTGCTCTCCTAATTGACTTAATAACTACATTTTGAAGTGGCTTATCTCTAAAGTCTGTAGGTACAGAAGCAATCTTATCAACAACCTCAATACCGCTTGTTACAACACCAAACGCAGCATAACCGCCATCTAAATGTGGTGCATCCTTATGCATAATAAAGAATTGGCTTGATGCTGAATTAGGCATAGAGCTTCTTGCCATTGAAATAACACCTCTAGTGTGATTTAGCGGGTTATCTACACCATTCATCTTAAACTCACCCTTAATTTGCTTGCCAGAGCCACCTGTGCCAATACCATTTGGATCGCCACCTTGAATCATAAATCCAGGAATAACACGATGGAAGATAATACCATCATAAAAGCCTCTTTCAACAAGACCTAAGAAATTCTCAACTGTTATAGGAGCAACAGCTGGAAATAATTCAATTTCCATTTTTCCATATGAATCCATATCAACAACTACCTTTGGATTAAATGGACTTAAATAAGCATCATAATTCATAAAAACACCTCTTCTATTCTATAAACATTGCATCACCGAATGAAAAGAAACGATACTTTTCTTCTACGGCTTTTTTATAAGCATCTAAGATAAATTCTCTTGATGCAAGTGCTGATACCAGCATAATTAATGTGGATTTTGGTAAGTGGAAGTTTGTTATTTGGGCATCCACAGCCTTAAATTTATATCCAGGATATATAAATATTTGCGTATTTCCAAAGCATTCCTTAAAGCCATTGTCATATGCAGACTCTAGCGTTCTTGTTGAGGTTGTACCTACGGCGATAATACGCTTGCCAGCCTGCTTAGCCTTATTAAGCTTATCTGCAGCCTCCTTGGATATTTCATAATATTCACTATGCATAACATGGTTTGTTAAATCCTCAGACTCTACTGGTCTAAAGGTACCAAGCCCAACATGAAGAGTTACAAAGACAAGCTCAATGCCCTTATCCTTTATCCTCTTTAGTAGCTCAGGTGTAAAATGAAGACCAGCTGTTGGGGCAGCCGCACTTCCTGGATTTCTTGCATAAACTGTTTGATATCTATCCTTATCCTCTAGCTTTTCATGTATATATGGTGGAAGTGGCATCTCACCTAGCTTATCTAATATTTCCACTAAAATACCATCATAAATAAGTCTAAAGTGACAAATACCCATATCCTCCTTAGATATACACTCAGCCTTTAGCGAGCCATCACCGAAGGTAATGATAGAGCCTACCTTAACACGACGCTGTGGCTTAGCAAGTGTTTGCCATACATTTTCACCACAATCATGTAATAATAGTATTTCAATTAGGGCACCTGTATCCTCCTTATTACCATAAAGCCTTGCAGGAATTACCTTTGTATCATTTAATACCAAAACATCATTGCTAGATAGCTTATCAATGATATCGCTAAAATGCATATGCTCAATTGTTTTATTTTCTCTATTTAATACCATTAATCGCGATTCACTACGATCCTTTAAAGGAGTTTGAGCAATCAGCTCCTCTGGTAGATAATAATCATAATCACTAGTTAATATCATTCAAATAACCCCTTTAAATACTTAATACCAAGCTTTTCGTATGCCTTTTCTGTTGCGATACGTCCACGGCTAGATCTTTTAATATAGCCCTCCTGTAAAAGATATGGCTCATATACATCCTCGATAGTTGTAACCTCCTCGGCTATTGTTGCCGAAATAGATTCAATACCAACAGGTCCACCACCAAAGGTTTCAATGATAGCCTTTAGATATCTGTAATCAGAATAATCTAAGCCATTATTATCTATACCTAGCTTACCTAATGCAGTTTGACATACATCAAGTGAAATAACACCATCATTAGTAACATCAGCAAAATCTCTTACTCTTCTAAATAGTCTGTTAGCAATACGTGGAGTACCACGGCTTCTTAAAGCAAGCTCTACTGCCGCATCCTCATCTAGCTTAGATTGATAAACATTTGCTGTACGCTTAACAATCTGTGTTAGCTCCTCTAGGCTGTAATATTCTAATCTTAAAACTACACCAAAGCGATCTCTAAGCGGTGCTGATAAATCACCAAAGCGAGTAGTAGCACCTACTAAAGTAAATGGCTTTAAATCAACCCTTATGCTTCTAGCCTGAGAATCCTTGCCTACCATTATGTCAATAACATAATCCTCCATTGCACTATATAAAACCTCCTCTACATAGCGTGGAAGACGATGGATTTCATCGATAAATAAAACATCACCCTCATTAAGTGTAGATAAGACTGCAGCTAAATCTCCACTTCTTTCAATTGCTGGTCCTGACATAACCTTTAAATTAACACCAAGCTCGTTGGCAATAATTTGTGCTAATGTAGTCTTACCCAAGCCAGGAGGCCCGTATAATAAAACATGGTCTAATGACTCATCACGCTTTAGGGCAGCCTTAATATAAACATCAAGCATTTCCTTAGCATTTGCTTGTCCGATATATTCAATTAATCTTTCTGGTCTTAATGATAATAGCTCCTCATCCTGCATAATCTCATTAGGACTAACAATTCTTTCATCCTTCATAGTATACTCCCTACTACTTAATCATTTGTTGAAGGGCAAGCTTAACTAGCGTTGCCTCATCCTGATTCATATCAAGTTTAGCTAAAGCCTTAGTAATTTCCTTTTTACTATAGCCTAAGCTAATTAACGCAAGCTCAACATCCTGAGATTTTGAACTACCATAAACAATCTCCTCATCAAAGGAAATTTTTCCCTTAAGATCAAGAATAATTTGTTGAGATGCCTTAGCACCAATACCAGGGAATTTTCTAAGATATGTATCGTTTCTCGTTTCAATTGCCTTTATAATTTCAGAAACTGTACCAGATGCTAAAATAGATAATGCAGTTTTAGGACCAATTCCACTTACAGAGATAAGCTTTAAAAATAAATCCTTCTCCTCCTCAGTAGTAAATCCATATAAATCTATGATGTCCTCACGTACATATTGATAGGTATATATTTTAGATTCCTCATTTAATTTGAACTTATAAGGATTACTTACTATTAATAAATAGCCTATACCATTATTTTCTAAAATTACATATTTTGGAGTTACCTTTGTAACAACACCCTTTATATAACCATACATGTTTTATCACCCTTTTAATATGATACCATATTTAACTATCTTTTTAAATAAATACTAGCCTTAAAATATAAAAAAATAGAAATAGATCTATCTATTCCTATTTCCCATATAAGGTTTTCTTGGAGGAGTGATTCCAGGATAGGCATTTTTGACATTCCTGAAACCACCCATATTATTAGCAATTTCATCCTTTTCTATTCTCACATTTGTAGATTGCTGCTTAGTATCCTCAGCCAAAGCTATTTCCTCTATTACCATATCATCCTCAAGCTCTTCATCAAGCTTTGGATAATAGTTCATAACAAAGCATTCCGTAGATTCTAAAATTTGTTCAGTCTCCTCACTTAAATAAGGAATGTGAAGCTTAGCTCCACTTAATAAATGATTGAAATCTGTAATGTGTAGATTATTTTCCTTTAGCTCCTCTAAGGAAATATGATATGCACTTAATATATCCTCTACCTTTTCATTCATTCTAACAATATGCTCAATCAAGAATATCACCAATAATTTATATGCTAAGGTATACTTATTTATTCTTTAAAATAAATATATTATCCTCTGAAATAAGCTCTAAATCCATATCAAGCATATATGCTAATTGTTTAATTGAGCTTTCCTTAAAAAAGCTTATATGAGTAGAATCCCTTAAATACCACCAGTTAGCAAAATCATTTGGGACAAAGCCTGTCATTACAATTATCCTACCATTTTTATCTAGCATAGCCTTAAGCTTAACAAGCTCATCAAACGGTTCTTTGATATGCTCTAATACCTCTATTAGAATAATGTTATTATAAATATTAGGCTTTAATGAATTATAGTAATATAAATCATAATAATCGCAAACCC
>JAZNYN010000157.1:0-1631 GCA_045594405.1 Anaeroplasma sp. | reverse complement strand
ACATATTTACCATTTTCTAATTTAGCAGTCATTGCAACCATTAAATTAGATACTTCATATGAAGTAGCATTATCAACATATACAATTCCTTCTATTAAATACATACCCTCTTTTAACTCCCAAATTTTTTGAGGGTTGTTAGTTGTACTAGTAATTCTTATAATTGGTATATTATCTAAATCATTATAATCGTTTGATAGAGTTCCTTCTACTGCTCTAATCATTTTGTTTAAATAATCTATATCATTATTATTACTTATCCAACTTAAAGCCATTTTATCACCTTCCTTTTGAGGATTTCTCCTTCCTTATATAAAATAATACCCTATGACTACATTTTAGCCATAAGGTATTATGAATTATTTATTATTTTTACCAAATCTAACTGGTGCATTATATACAACTATTTCTACATTATATGTTCCATCTTCGTTTTGTGTGTCTTCAAATGTAGATTTCATACCCTCAAAATAATCAAATTCTTTTGTAGAGTTTGTAACTACTACATTAGAAACTTTATAATTTCCATATCCACCCATTACCAATTTATTATCTGTTAAAGTGGATGGAGTAGTTACTTGAATATTATTTTTACCTTTGACTACTTGTTTATTTAATACTGATGCTCCACCTAAGATTATATCTATTGTTCCTTCACCATCGGAGTCGAATTGAACTGTATATGTTGATGAAGTATATAGATAAGTTAATTCTTCTTCAAATGCAAGGAATTTTATATTAGAAGGATATACTGATGTATTTAATCCTAAATATCCATTTGCATATGTATCTATTGTTATATCATCAATATTTTCAGATATAACTTCATTCCATGGTGTTTCTAATTCATATACAACTGTAGTAGGGTTGTTTTTCAACCATTGTTTAAACTCTTCGATAGTAATATCGAGATTTTTATTATAGATATAACACGTATGATTTCCTGCACTATTATCTATGCGTATATAACTTTCTCCTATTACATCCCCATAACCCCATTTAACGGAATTACAGAATAAGCCACTATTAGTTGTTATGTCGCAAGTTGTCGCATTAGGAAGACCATTTAGTTTGAAACGAAGTATATCAGTCCATGTCTCTCTAATCCAACCTTCACTACCATTGAATACAATCATACCCATTTTATGAACATGAACTAATTTTCCATCTATTACTTCTATGCTATCTCCTTTAAGTAATGGGCTACTTAGATATACAACCTTAGTTCCACCTAATACATGATTTGATGTGAAAGATTTTAATTCAAGTGCATATTTTCCATAATTAGGGTCAGACTCGTCTGTAACTAATCCTTCTTCAAATACAGATTTTAGCCCTTGGAAATAATCAGTCTTAGGAACTTCACCACCATCAAACATCATTAAATCTTCAACAATAGCACCATTTCCATAAATTCTTAATCTATCGTCAACTATTTCATGAGTTATTTCTCCATCTGCATTATAATCTAATACATATGGTGAACTATGTCCTTGTAATCTATAGCTTAAATTTTTAACAGTTGACTCTTGAATTGGTACTGCTGAGTCTATAGTTATTGTAGAATTAGTGTTATATATATGTAGTGATAACGAGTCTACTTTTACTAATGGTTCAAAGTATGGAGTTTG
>JAZNYN010000156.1:0-3156 GCA_045594405.1 Anaeroplasma sp. | reverse complement strand
GATAGTTAGGTTCTTGATTGTAACACCAACTGCAGCCTCTCTTATCGCAACAGTAGCAGTAGAGTCTGTAATTTGTGAGAAGCCACCCTCATCCTCAATACTGTATAATGAATTCCATTCGATAATAGTTGCAGCATCATATTCTGATTTCTTATATAAAGGATCTAGCATGCTAGTTCCCTTAGCAACACCCTCACCAATAATTGTTAGGTTAGGGATATTTATTTCTAGCTTTTCATTATAGTAGCCAGCCTTAACATTAATAATCTTGTTGCTGCTAGTTTCAAGTTTACATTGCTCTAAATATTGTAATGCTTGAGTCATAGTTGTAAACATATTTCCAGACTCACCGTTTTGTGCTGCAATTTCACCAGTATATTTAGAATCAACTGTAACAACATGCTCGTTGCTTTCATTCTTATATGGAGTAGTATCGACTACAAACACATCATATTCAGCAGAATATTCATGTGAATTAACAGTAAATTTAACAGTTATAGTTTTCTTTCCTGTTGTAGAAGAATCAAATCCCTCATAAGTAATACCATCAGTAATTCTAAATCGAATTACGTCTGTGCCGTATTTAGCATTAACTAATACTGATAAATAGTTAGTATTAAATTCTTCGTTTAATTCATAGATAACTTGAGTCTTACCATTTACATATATACCATTATAGCTATTTCTATCAGTATAAGTGTGGTTAAAGCCAAGCTCGACATTTTGAATGTCGTAAACATATACAGGATATGTTAGGCTATATTGACCATACTTAACAATTACATCATAAGAACCAGGCTTTGATGTATCTACATTTGATGTATCAAATGTGCAAAGATTAGAATCTAAATCTTGATAATAAACCTCATGAATTGATTGAAGCTGAACCTTAGATAAATCTAAAGCTGAACCCTCTAGGTAGTTTACTACACCTGGGCTCTTTAATGAAATTCCAGATACTTCTTTTTCATTAATAGAAGCTAAATAAGTAACTTGATAAATATCAATTGTAGAACCACCGCCACGGTAGATTACATATTCCATACCACCTGTTACGTTAATTTCAATTCTACAAATAGGACTTCCTGCAGGATAATCTCCATATGCAGAAGAGCCAGAAAATTCATAGCCAGCAGCAACACCATTTTCAGTTACCTTAATCTTGTTAGTTGTAGCACCTGAAGATGAATTTTGTACATATACATAAAGCTTACCATTTCCAGGAGCTGTAAATGTAATGTTTCTAGTGTCATTACTGAACTTATATGATTGAGAGAAGGTAATAGCTTCAGAAGTATTGCTTGGATTAGTCCATGTAGCAATTCTACTTCTTAATTCAACGTTTAATGTATAGATGTTATCCTTAAGGCTAGCATAAGATGCAATTTCATGATTTTCTGCTAATGTTGTACAGTTAATATCAATTTCCTCTGGATTTCTATACACAGCCTTTAGTGAATAATTAGCAAAAGTAGTAATAGTGTTATATTGATTACCAGTTTCATCTACCCAATGACTGAAGATACTACCAGCTTTATTTGGAATTGGAAGTGATATAGTATTTCCATCTTCAGCTGTGTAGCTTAAATCACTAATTGTGTTTCCACCATCTGTATCAAATTTGATAGTGTATGTTTGTAAATTCCATTTAGCAAATAATTTAGTATCCTTTGTAATAGCCTTGTTAAAATCAGTTTGATTAATAAAGTATGGATCAGAATACCATGCTATAAATTCATAGCCTGGTCTTTCAGGATCAGCTGGCTTTGTAATCAAACCATTTTGATCAGCGTAAATAATTTGTGGTTCAATACCATCAGCTATATTTAATGTTACAACATAAGGCTTATAATATTTAGCATAAATGTTTATATTAGATGTAACACCAGCTGGTACGTATTTTGTTGTACAAGCTTGATCAGTATACCAATCAACAAATACAAAGCCTTCCTTTGTAGGAGCAGTTATAAGTGTTGGTACCTCATTTTCATTAATTTCTACAGTTTCAAATACTGTTCCATCCTCGTATCGATATGAAATAGTATATTGGTTTGTTTCCCCATTGTTGCCACCGTTAGTTGTGCCACAAGCAGCTAAGCTAACTAATCCAATAGCCGCAAAAAATAAACCTAAAAGTTTAAATTTTTTCATTAGAATATCCTCCTTGTTTGGTCCCTAATATAGTTATTATAGCATAATTAACTTAATAATAAAATAAATTTTATATTACAGATATTTTGATATGTTTTTTTATGCTATAATTATATATGGAGTTGATTTACAATGATTAAAACATATAAGGATATTAAGGTAGGCTATTTGCCAGATACAGAAATTGAATTAAATGGAAAGAAGTATCTAATTCATAACGTAATAGATGGTGAGGATATTGAGGTAGAAACAGAAGGTAAATATCCAACACTACATAAGGTAATAAAGCCTAGTGAGCATAGAATAAATAATGGTTGTCCATACCAAAAGGAATGTGGTGGCTGCCAATATATGCATGTATCATACGAGTATGAGCAAGAGCTTAAAAAAGCATTTTTAAATGATTTATTTAAGCCTTTTGCTAATGAGGTTAAATTTAACCCTATGTATGAATCTAAAAATTATAGAAATAAGTGTCAAATGACCTATAGATTAAGTAAATCTAAAAATGTAGTTTGTGGCTTTTATGAGGAATACTCTCATAGACTAGTTACAGTATCTGATTGTATGCTGCAGGCTAAGCATGCAAACAAGGTTATAGCTGAGCTTAATAAAATTTTATCTAAGCATAAGATTATGCCATATGATGAAAAAACTAGAGAGGGTGTATTAAGACATGTATATATTAGATATGGCTTTAATACAAAAGAGGTAATGCTAGTAATAGTAACTAATGGTGAGTTCTTCCCAGGTAGAAAGAACGTTCTAAATGATTTGCTTAAATTAGATTTAGGAATAACTACAGTAGTTCAAAACTATAATGCTAGAGATACATCAATTGTATTAGGTGAGGATAACAAGGTGTTATATGGACCAGGCTTTATCTATGAAAAGGTTGGTAACTATAAGTTTAAAATATCACCAAATTCCTTCTTCCAGGTAAACACACTTGGTATGAAGAAGCTCTACGATAAAGCATTAGAGCTTGCTGATATTAAGAAAACT
>JAZNYN010000155.1:0-9801 GCA_045594405.1 Anaeroplasma sp. | reverse complement strand
AGTTATATTTATTTTTGTTTTATTTATACATTATATTATACAACATAAATAACAAAATTTCATTATATTAAATATTTTTTTTAGTAAAAATTCTTATTTTTTTAATTTTTCTATAACATAAGGATTATTTTTTTATTGATATTTATGATATTTTGTATACAAAACTTGATTTATTTGTGATAAAATAGTATAAGTATACTATTATGCACCTTTGGGAGGTATTAATTTATGAGTGAATATAAGCATTTAGAAGTAGAACAAAAATGGCAAAAATATTGGGAAGAAAATGAAACATTTAAGTGTGATGTTTGGGATTTTTCTAAGCCTAAATTTTATGCATTAGATATGTTCCCATATCCATCTGGTCATGGTCTTCACGTTGGACATCCAGAAGGATATACAGCAACAGATATTATTTGTAGAATGAAGAGAATGCAGGGCTATAACGTGTTACATCCAATGGGATGGGATGCCTTCGGTTTACCTGCAGAGCAATATGCAATCAATACAGGTAATCATCCTGATGGATTTACACAAGATAACATTAAGGTATTTACTAAGCAATTAAAGATGCTTGGCTTCTCATTCGACTGGGAAAAGGAAATTTCTACCTGTGATCCAAAGTACTATAAGTGGACACAATGGATATTCAAGCAATTGTATGAAGCAGGCTTAGCTAAGCAAATTGATATGCCAGTTAATTGGTGTGAGGAGCTTGGTACAGTGCTTGCAAATGATGAGGTTATTGATGGTAAATCAGAGCGTGGTGGTTTCCCTGTAATAAGAAAGAATATGAAGCAATGGGTGCTTGATATTCCTCAATATGCTGAAAAGTTAATTGAAGGCCTAGATACTATTGATTGGCCTGAATCAACAAAGGAAATGCAAAAGAACTGGATTGGAAAATCAGTTGGTGCACATGTTGACTTTAAGGTTAAGGGTACTGATGAGGTATTCACAGTATTTACAACTAGAGCTGATACATTATTTGGTGCAACTTATTGTACACTTGCACCTGAGCATAAGCTTGTTGACATCATCACTACTAGCGAACAAAAAGCTGCAGTAGAGGAATATAAGAAGGCTTGTGCTGCTAAGAGCGACTTAGAAAGAACAGAGCTTAACAAGGATAAGACTGGTGTTTGGACTGGTGCATATGCAATTAATCCAGTTAATGGTAAGGAAATTCCAATTTGGATTTCTGATTATGTACTTGTTAGCTATGGTACAGGTGCTATTATGGCTGTACCTGCACATGATACACGTGATTATGAGTTTGCAAAGAAGTTTGGTTTAGAAATAATTCAAGTATTAGAGGGTGGAGATATTTCAGTTGAAGCTTATACTGAGGATGGTCTTCATATTAACTCTGATTTCTTAAATGGATTAGATAAGCAAGCTGCAATTAATACAATGATTAATTGGCTAAAGGAGCATAATTGTGGCTCTGAGAAGATTAGCTATAGATTAAGAGAATGGGTATTTGCTCGTCAAAGATATTGGGGTGAGCCTATTCCTGTAGTTCATTACGGTGATCATTCTGAAATTTTACCAGATTCAGAGCTACCACTTGTATTACCAGAGCTTTCTGATTACAAGCCAAGAGTAAGTGGTACATCTCCACTTAATAACGCAACTGACTGGATTAACTATAAAGGTGGCAAGCGTGAAACTAACACAATGCCTGGTTCAGCAGGCTCAAGCTGGTATTTTATGCGCTATATTGATCCACAAAATGATAATGAGTTTGCAAACCAAGATTTATTAAAGCATTGGTTACCAGTTGACCTTTATGTTGGTGGACCAGAGCATGCAGTAGGTCACCTATTATATTCTAGATTCTGGACAAACTTCTTATATGACAAGGGCTTATCTCCAGTATCAGAGCCATTTAAAAAGCTATTCCATCAAGGTATGATCCTAGGTGAGAATAACGAGAAGATGAGTAAGTCTAGAGGTAATGTAATCAATCCGGACGATGTTGTAAATAAATTTGGTGCGGATACACTTCGTTTATATGAAATGTTTATGGGACCTCTTGAGGCATCAAAGCCTTGGTCTACAACTGGTTTAGAGGGTGCTAGAAAGTTTATTGATAGAGTATTCCGTCTAGTAACTGATGAGGCATATACTTCTAAATTTGTTGACGAGTACGATAAGACTTTAGAAAAGGTATATCATCAAACAGTTAAGAAGGTTACTAATGATTACACTAACCTATGCTTCAATACAGCAATTTCTCAAATGATGATATTTGTTAATGAAGCATATAAGGCTAATAAGATTTATAAGGGCTTTATTGAAGGCTTTGTAAAGCTTATTTCTCCAATCATTCCACACGTTGGTGAGGAGTTATGGGAAATTCTTGGTCATAATGATTCTATTGCATACCAAGAGTGGCCAGTATATGAAGAGGCTTTGACTAAGGATTCTGTAGTTACATATGCAGTTTCTATTAATGGTAAGCTTCGTGACACAATTGATGTAGATGCTGAAACTACACCTAAGGAGGTAGAGGCTTTAGCACTTGCATCTGAAAAAATTAAGAGCTATGTTGATGGTCATGAAATTGTTAAGATCATCGTAGTACCTAAGAAGATTGTTAACATTGTTATTAAGTAGTTTGTTTTGATTTATGAGGTAAGGTTTTATGAGGAAAATTGGTAGAAGAATAATCAAAACTTCAATAAGCATTTCAATATGCGTATTTCTATATTTTGCGTTTAAGTGCTTAGAGTTTATTCCAGGCTGCCCTGATAATTTAGCATTTATTATATACAACCCATTTTTTGCTGGTATTGCGACTGCATACTCTATCTATCCAGATAAGAAGAGTAGCTTTCAGCAGGCTAAGAACAGATGTGTTGCATCTGTAATTGGTGGTTTTGTTGCGATTGCGGTTGTATTGCTTTATGAATTAATTTTCCAAAAAGCTTGGCCAGTTTTACCAGCCTCAAGCCTTATTGATTTAATCATTCCTTATATACTTGTTTCAATATTCCCAATATTAGTAATTTCTATCGGAGTTGCTTTAGAACAGCGTGGAGCAATTTTCGTATCAATTTTAACATTCCTATCAGTAACTGTTAATCCAAATGCCTTTATTAGCAATTCTATTGATTTAGGTATTTTTGGTGGTGTGGTAGTGTTTGGTTTAAATAGAATCTTATCTACTGTAATTGGTGTTTTAGTTGCATTAGGAGTTAATTTATTCCAAATTCCTACTAGGATTAAGAATAATGATTTATTATTTGTTGTTGGTCTAGATGGCATCTTAAAGAATGATGATGAGGTATTTCAGGGATTTTCCCGTTATAAGCTAAATTCTTTAGTATATAACAAAATTAATTGCACAATGTTTACTACTAGAATTCCAACAACCTTCATGCATTTATTTGAGGAAACAAAGCTAAATAATCCTATTATTTGCTGTTCGGGTGCCGCTTTATATGATACAAATAAGCTTTCATATATTAAGACTACACCTATTCCTTATGATATTTCAGTTGAAATAGATAAGATAATTTCACCGCTAGGTGTTACTCCATTTAAGAATTACATTATTAATGATGTATTAAGTATTTATTGTGAATCGATTGAAAATATTGGTGAAGAGGTATATGTAAACAAGCAAAAGAATGCACCTTATAACAACGTTATTATGGGTGTTAATGAAAGTAAAAGCGATGTGCTTTATTACCTATTAGTTGAGGATGCTGATATCGTTGATAATATTTATCATAAGCTTAATGAAAGTAATATTATTGATCAAATAACAATTCAGGTAATTGATTATATTAATGAAAATGATCTTAATGCCAACTTAAAATGCATTAAGATTTACAGCAGTAAAATAAATGATTTAGGTATTCTAAAGGAATATTGTACAGATAATAATTTTAGAATGGTTGGCCTTACCGCTGATCCGCTTCTAAATAATTTATTAGAAAATAGCGATATTGCGGTAACTATTTGTCATGATAGTTGTGCAGTAGCTAAGGCTGATATTGTCTTAAAGAAAAATTCATATGATGATTTATTTAAGCAAATAACAAAAATGTATTATAGTAAAAAGTATCAAAGATAGAAGGTCAGGTTGAAGTATGAGTGACGTTTTAAAGATTGAAGGGCTATATGCTCGCGTAGAGGAAAAGGAAATATTAAAGGGTGTTGATTTAGAGATTAAGAGCGGTGAGGTACATGCAATCATGGGTCCTAACGGTACAGGTAAATCAACATTATCATCAGTAATTATGGGTTCTCCAAAATATGCTGTAACTGCTGGTGATATAAAGCTTAATGATGAATCAATATTAGAGCTTCAGGTAGATGAAAGAGCTAGAAAAGGATTATTCTTAGCTTATCAATATCCAGCTGAGGTTCCAGGTGTAACTAATAGTGATTTTATTAGAAATGCTATGAAGGCTACATCAGGTAAGGATGTTCCACTTTTCTCATTTATTAGAAACTACGAAAAGGGTGTAGCGGATTTAAAGATGAGAGAGGATTTAGCACATAGATATTTAAATGAAGGCTTTTCAGGTGGAGAAAAGAAGAAAAATGAAATTCTTCAAATGAAGATGCTAAAGCCTAAGTTTGCGATATTAGATGAAATTGATTCAGGCCTAGATGTTGATGCTCTTCGTATTGTTGGTGAAAATGTGTCAGCGATGGTTAATGAAAGCTTTGGATGCTTATTAATTACTCACTATCAAAGATTACTTGACTATATCAAGCCTGACTTCGTGCATATAATGATAAATGGTAAGATTGTAAAAACTGGTGGAGCAGAGCTTATAACAAAGATTGATCAACAAGGCTATGACTGGGTAAAGGAAGAGCTTGGCATAACAATTACAAATGAAGAGGAAAAGAAGGAGCATGTTCTTCTTGGCTCATGTGCTCATGCTGGTAAACAATAATGATTAATTTAGAGAGTTTAATTAAGCCAGTAAATGATGCTTATATAATTGATAAACCAATTAATGAATATTTGGTTATCAACAAGGCTTCAAAAATTGTTATAAGTGAGGGCTTAAATATTAAGCTTATTGATAAAACCTATGAGGGCAAAATCGAGCTTAATATTGAAGGTGATGCAGTAGTAAAATATTTAAAGATTCAATCAAAGAATACAAGTGTTAATATTAGCTCTAAGGGTGAGCTAGATTATGTAGAGATTGTATTAGATGATTGTAAATCTAATCTATTAGTTAATTTAGATAAAGAAAATTCAGCCTTTAGCGCTAAGGTGCTTTCAGTTGCTAAGGCTAAGGATGTAAGGTTTTATCAGCTTGTTAAGCACAATAGCCCAAATACCAAATCAGTTATTTCAAACTTTGGTATTGCTATGGATAAGGCCAATATTTCCTTTGATACAGAAGGTAAGATATTTAATAAAATGAGCAAATCAACTTGCTCACAATTATCACGTGGTGTAGTAATGGACGATGAGTCTTCAGTTACTTCACTACCAATATTATTAATCGATGAGTTTGATGTAGTAGCAAACCATGGGTCTTCAATAGGAAAGATGAGTGATGATGATCTATTCTATTTAATGAGTCGTGGTCTTACAAAAAACGAAGCATTTCTATTAATGCTTGATGGTATTATTAATCCATTTATTCAAGCAATAGAAAATGAAGAAATTAAGGGTCAGGTTTTAGACAAAATATCAAAAATGATAGGATGATGATTTATGATAAACGTCAATAAGCTAAGATTAGATTTTCCTGTTTTAAGAGAAAATCCTAAATTAGCATATTTGGATAATGCAGCTTCTAGCTTAAAGCCAGATTGTGTAATCAATAAGGTAAATGATTATTATGCACGACTTGGAGTTAATGTTCACCGTGGTGTTTATAAGCTATCTTATGAGGCCACTGATTTATATGAGGAAGCAAGAGCTACCATTGCAAAGTTTATAAATGCAGATTTTGAAAATGTAGTATTTACACGTGGTGCTTCAAGTGCTCTTAATTTAGTGGCACAAAGCTATGGTGCTACATTTTTAAAGCCAGGTGATGAGGTAATAACTACAGAGCTAGAGCATCATTCATCTCATATGCCATGGCAGGCATTAGAGGCTAAAACTGGCTGTAAGGTAAAATTCATTCCATTAAACGAGGAAGGAAGAATTACTGTTGATGCATTTAAGAAGGTATTATCTGATAAGACAAAGGTCGTAGCTATTACATATGTTTCAAATGTAATGGGCTATATTACTCCGGTTGAGGAAATAATTAAGCTTGCTCATGAGGCTGGTGCAATCGTTTCTTTAGATGCAGCACAGGCTGTACCACATATGAAGGTTGATGTTAAGAAATTAGATTGTGATTTCTTATCATTTTCAGGTCATAAGATTTGTGGTCCAACTGGTATAGGTATTTTATATGGTAAGGCTGAGCTATTAGAAAAAATGCCACCTATCGAATTTGGTGGTGATATGGCTGATACTGTTAGAACTGATTCTATGACTTTTAAAGAGGCTCCATATAAGTTTGAAACTGGTACACCTATTATTGCGGGGGCTATAGGTTTAGCGGAGGCTTGTAAGTATTTAGATAATATTGGCTTAGATGAAATTGCTAAATATGAATATTTTTTAAAGGAAGAGGCTATTAAGGGCTTAAAGCAAATTCCTGGAATTAAGATATATAATGAAAATGCAGAAACAGGTATCATTTCATTTAATATTGAAGGTGTTCATCCTCATGATGCAGCCTCAGTATATGATAAGGATGATGTTTGTATTCGTGCAGGTCATCACTGTTCTCAATTAATCACAGCATGGTTAGATACAATTGGTACAGTTCGAGCATCCTTCTATTTTTATAATACACTAGAGGATGTAGAAAGCTTTGTTAAGGCAACAAAGGAAGCAAGTGAATTTTTTAATATGTTTTAGGAGGTAATAATATGGATTTAACAACCTTATATCGTGCAGTAATAATGGATCACTATAAGAGTCCAAGAAATAAAGGATTAGTTAAAGCATCTCCATTTCATTTCGTGCATTTAAATAACCCTTCATGTGGCGATGACATGAATGTTGAAATATTAATTAAGGATGGGAGAGTAGAAGAGGTTCACCATGATGGACATGGCTGTTCTATTTGCTGTTCATCAGCATCAGTTATGACAGAAACACTAAAGGGAAAGACTGTAGAAGAGGCTCGTATGCTTATTGGTGATTTTTATGAGCTAGTAAAGGGTGAGGAGCCAAAGAACGAGGAAGCCTTAGGTGAGGCAATTGCTTATATGGGTGTTAAGGATTTCCCTGCTCGTATTAAGTGTGCAACACTTTCTTGGAAGGCAGTAGAAAAGGCAATAGATGAGGTATTAGATAATGAGTAATAAGGATGATGTAAGTAAAATAGTTGGCGAATATAAATACGGCTTTACTACAGATGCTAAAACCATTTTAACCTCAGGCAAGGGTCTTAATAGAGATGTGGTAGAATTCATTTCAAAGGCTAAAAATGAACCTGACTGGATGTTAGAATTCCGATTGAAGTCATATGATGCATTCGTTAAATTAAATAACCCAAGCTGGGGACCAGATTTATCAGCTATTGATTTTCAAGAATATACATATTATATTAAGTCATCTGAAAAAACTGAAAATAGCTGGGATGAGGTACCAGAGGAAATTAAGGATACATTTGAAAAGCTAGGTATTCCTGAGGCTGAGGCTAAGTATTTATCAGGCTCATCTACACAATTTGAATCTGAGGTAGTATATCATAACAATTTAAAGGAGCTAGATGATTTGGGTGTTATCTTCTGTGATACTGATACTGCAGTAAGAGAATATCCAGAGCTTGTTAAGGAATATTTCGGTAAGATTGTTCCTCCTACAGACAACAAGTATGCAGCACTTAATTCAGCTGTATGGTCTGGTGGATCATTTATTTATGTTCCTAAAGGAGTAAAGCTTACAAAGCCAGTTCAATCATACTTTAGAATCAATTCTGAAAGAATGGGTCAGTTTGAGCGTACCTTAATTATTGTTGAGGATGATGCTGATATCCATTATGTAGAGGGCTGTACAGCTCCACAATATTCAAAGGATTCACTACATGCGGCAGTAGTAGAGATTTATGTAAAGAATAGAGCTCATTGCCGTTATTCAACAGTTCAAAATTGGTCAAACAATATTATTAATCTAGTTACTAAGCGTACTTTAGTTTTAGATGATGGTCATATGGAATGGATTGATGGTAATGTTGGTGCTGGTCTAAACATGAAGTATCCTGCATGTATTCTAAAGGGAAAGCGTGCTAAGGGTACAACTGTATCAATCGCATTTGCTGCCGAAAATCAAATTCAAGATACTGGTGCTAAGATGATTCATTTAGGTCAAGGCTCTACCTCAAACATTATCTCTAAATCTATTTGTAGAGGTGGAGGTAAGGTTAATTATCGTGGTACTGTTTCATGTGGTTCTAAGGCATTAGGTGCTAGAAGCCACGTTGAATGTGACACATTAATTTTAGATGATATTTCTTCATCAGATACAATTCCAACAAATATCGGTAAGAATAGTGATATGTATATTGAGCATGAAGCTACAGTATCTAAGGTTAATGAAGAACAGCTATTCTATTTAATGAGTAGAGGACTAACAGAGTCAGAAGCTACTGAAATGATAGTAATGGGCTTCATTGAACCATTCTCTAAGGAGTTACCAATGGAATATGCAGTAGAGCTTAATAGATTAATTAAGCTTGAAATGGTTGATTCAATTGGATAAAAAAAGTAATAATCACCTATGATAACGCATAGTTTATTATAGGTGATTTTTATTTTTAAGGAAATTAATGGTATCAGCATACATTATGATGAATATGGTAGTGGAAAAGACATAATTCTTTTGCATGGCTGGGGTGCAAGTAAAAACACCTTTAAAAATCTTGCGTCAAATCTTGGTGATAAGTATCATGTGATCGCAATTGATTTACCTGGGTTTGGTGATACGAGGATAGATGAAAGCCTAGGATTAGTAGAGGTAGTAAAGCTTATACATCAATTTTTGCAAGCATTAAACATTACACATCCAACCTTCATAGGTCACTCATATGGTGGAAGGCTTGCGATGATATACGCATCCCTTTATCCAGTAGATAAGCTAGTTTTAGTATCAGCTGCTGGTCTAAAGGAAAAGCTATCCTTGGATAAATTACTTAAGATAAAAATCTATAAATATTTTAAAAGGCATAATATTAGCTTAAGCATGGGCAGTGCTGATTATCAAAATAGTGATGAAATAAAGAAGAAGATGCTAGTAGAGGCTGTTAATAATGATTTATCAGATTACTTATATAATATAGATGTACCAACCCTATTGATATATGGAAGAAATGATAAGGTAACATCTTTGCAGCTTGCAAGAAGAATTAACGAGAAAATAAAAACCTCATCACTTGTTGTGATGGAGGGTGCAGGACATTTCCCTTATCTTGAGCAGCCGACCATTTTTAGCTTGATCCTAAATTCCTTCTTAGTAGGTGATGAGGGATGATATATGTACTTTTTATCTATGTTCTTATTAAGATGTATCTGTGTCTTGTAATATATCAACAAGCCCATTATGAGATAAAAGCATACCTTAAGCATTTTCTATATAACTTTATATTTTATGATGTTTTTATTTTATTAGTTTTAGGCTTATCGCTATTTACAGATGATAGGGTGGTTTTGGTAGTATGTGGAATATTTATTATTCTTTATTCGATAATATATTTATTTGTAAGAAAGCATCTACATTTTACAACAAGAGTAATTAGGCTATTGGTC
>JAZNYN010000154.1:0-2733 GCA_045594405.1 Anaeroplasma sp. | reverse complement strand
ATTTTGGATATCAAATGAGATTTGATTTAAGTGAAGGTTTTCCTTTACTTACTACTAAAAGAGTACATTTAAAGAGTATTATTCATGAACTATTATGGTTTATAAAGGGTGATACTAATATTAAGTACCTTGTTGATAATGATGTAAGAATTTGGAATGATTGGCCTTATGCTGCCTATGAAAAATCAGAGGAGTTCCAAGGTGAAACTATTGAGGAATTTGCTCAAAAGGTAAAGGAATCTGATGAATTTGCTGAAAAATGGGGTAAGCTAGGTCCTGTATATGGTAAGCAATGGAGAGATTTCTTTGGTGTTGATCAGCTAGAATGGTTAATTAATGAAATCAAAACTAATCCAGATTCAAGACGTTTAATAATTTCAGCATGGAATCCTGCTCAAATTAGTCAAATGGCATTGCCGCCTTGTCATTGCTTTATGCAATTTTATGTTGTAGATGGTAAGCTTTCATGTCAGCTATATCAACGCTCTGCTGACGTATTTTTAGGCGTTCCTTTTAATATTGCATCTTATTCATTATTTACTATGATGATTGCTCAGGTATGTGGATTAAAGCCTGGAACATTTGTTCATACACTAGGTGATGCACATATTTATAATAACCTATTAGAACAGGTTAATAAGCAATTAACTAGAGAGCCTAGAGAGCTTCCTACTATGAAAATTAATCCTGAAATCAAGTCAATCTATGATTTTAAATATGAGGACTTTGAATTAGAAAACTATAATCCTCATAAGGGTATTAAAGGAAAGGTTGCTGTATAATATGATTAATCTTATTTGGGCTATGGATGAAAACCAGCTTGTTGGTAAGGATGATAAAATTCCTTGGCATATTAAAGAGGATTTAGTATATTTTAGAAATAAGGTAAAGGGTAAAACTGTTTTAATGGGTGATGCTACTTATTATTCATTAAAGGGTTATTACAAGGATAAGCCACTTCCTTATGGCAAAATCTATGTTGCTACAATCGATAAGGACTTAAGGCTTGATGATGCTACTGTAATTAATGATCTTGATTCATTTTTACAAGCCAATGAGGACGAGCTATGGGTATGTGGAGGTGCTACTATCTATAAGCTTTCAATGCCTTATGCTGATAACTTATATATTTCATTTATTAAAGGAAAGTATGAAGGTAATAGATATTTTCCACCAATTCCTTTTGAAAAATTTGATTTAAAATGGGAGGAGAATACAGAGCGTGTAAGATTCACTCTGTATTCAAAGAAGTAATATGTTATTTATATTTATATTTTTAATTATTGCAGCTGCATACTGCTATTTATTTACTTTAATACCATTAGATTTATGGTATTTATTTGCATGGGTTCCAGCTAGCTTAACATTATCATTATTAACACTAGTTTTATTTATTTTAATAATCATTGGAATTGGCTGTAAGTGTCGTCCTACATTAAAGTGGAAACATCGCTTACTACATCAAATTTGTCAATTAGTTCTAATTGTATTTAATATTCATGTTAAGGTTGTAAATAAGGATAAGGTTCCTACTGTTCCATTTGGTATGTATGGAAATCATAAATCAAACCTAGATGTAATTATCGATTACTATGCTGCTCATAGAGTATGTAGTGCTGTTGGTAAATCTACATTATTTGGTGTTGGTATTATGAAGTCATTGGCTAAGTGCTTTGGTGCTGTATCATTAGATAGAAATAATGATAGAGAAGCAGCAAAGTCTATCGCAACAGCTATTAAGAATATTAAAAGCGGCTTATCTATGATTATTTATCCTGAGGGTGGTATTAAGACTAGAGAAACTGAGCTTTGTGTAGATTTAAAGCCAGGTGCATATAAGATGGCTACAAAGGCTAATGCACCAATACTACCAGTAACTAACCTAAATACTCATACAATAGCTAAAAAGCCTTGGTGGAAGTATCATAAGGTTACAGTTGTATTCCACGATCCAATCTATCCAGAGGAATACAATTCAATGAATACAACAGAATTAGGAAATAAGGTTGCAGCTATTATTGATAGTCCTGTAACAAATAAATAAATTATAAGTGGGTGATTATTTTGCCAATATTTAATTTCTTAGGCTTATCAAAGCCTTATATATACACAATTGTAGTAATCGCAGTGATTGTAGTTGTAATAGTTACATTGTGTATTACTATGAAGAAGATAGAAGAATATCAAAACAAAAAGATGTTTTTAGAGGTTGAAACAGTATTAAAATCTCTTATGAAAAATGAAGAGGAATATAAGCTAACTATATGCCATGAGCCTACTCATGATTATTTATTTGAAACTCCTAACTATACATACTATATTAAGGTTGTTTCTAATTTAAATAATGCTGAGATTTGTGTTAACAATGCAGTTAAGTGGCAATTAAGAAGAAGTATAAACGATGATGCAATGCGCTTTGTTGAGGGTATTGAGCCATTAATGCGTATGGAGCTTGCTGCTTCATCAAAGCCTAATAAAAAGCTTTACATTGTTTATCCAAATGCAAGAAGCTTATTAAAATACCGCGTCTGAGCGTGTGGTGGCGCTGGAATATGAGATTTTTACCCAGCTGCGTCTGCAGGTGGCGGAAGCTGCCGGTCGGGTGCAGGCCGCTGCTGCCGCCGTGGCAGAGACGGACGCCCTGTGTTCACTGGCTGCCGTGGCGGTGCGCAACCGCTTCTGCCGTCCCGATGTGGACGAGTCCGGTGTCATCGAGGTCCTGGGGGGCCGTCA
>JAZNYN010000153.1:0-2833 GCA_045594405.1 Anaeroplasma sp. | reverse complement strand
TGGTCTTCATGGTGAAAACTTTGCTTATGTACAAGCTGTACGTCAATTAGCTGAGGAAGAGAATTGCTTATTAATTGACTTATTTGCTGATACTAAGGAAACATTAGAAACTGCTACTTCTAAATATGGTAATTATTTAATGGCATTAAAGCCTAATGATTTAAATGGTTTATGGCCTGCAGGCTATGATTCAACATATGGTAAGGCTGAATTAGGCTATACTGGTATCGAAGCAACTCACTACAACAAATATGGTTCTTATTTACAAGCTGCAATGGTTATAGAAAGCATCTTAAATAATTTAGATGTATTAGAAACATCTGGTGAACACTATAATTTCTTCAAGCACATTTTATTAGAGCCTGAGCAATATATAGATCCATCTAATTTAATTAGTAAATCTACTATTGAAAAAATTGAAGGATTATTAGAATATGTAAATGTTACAAATCCAAATAGAACTTATCCTGATCCTTCAGTAGTTGTTACTGCAATCGAGGCATTACAAGCTTATGGTGAAGTTACAAATGATAATTATCTAGAAATTCAAGCTAAGTGTGAAGAAATTAGAGGTAAATATGTTGCATTAAATGTAGATGATATAAGTAATGTAACAAATATTTCAGTATTAGAACAATATGAAGAAGATGTTGAAGCTATAATTAAGGCAAATAAACCAGCACCAGTTAAGGTTGTTGTATATTCAGCAGATGATGTTACAACTGGCACTTATACAAGCAGACAAACATTCGATAATGGCTTAACGATTGTAGGTGGATCAGGAAAAGCTGTCACTGTAGAGGCAAATCCAAATTCACATACTTATAATGATGTTACATATAAAAATGTTAATAGAATCAAGCTTGGTGGCTCTGCTTCATTCAGCTCATATAGATACCTAGAAATTACAGTTGAAAAGGCATGTGTGGTTACAATAATTTGTAAGTCTGGTGGTTCTGATACAAGAACATTAAATCTTGTAGATTCATCAAATAGTATCATAGGAAATGTAAGTGCAGCAAGCTCATCATCAATTGGTTCAATCGAGGTTACTTCTGCTGGAACATATAAGATAGGTTCAGCAGGTTCAGGTATTAATGTATATACAATTATAGTTGAATACTTCGAATAAATAATATAAAGTCGGATTTATTTCCGACTTTTTTTATATAAAAATGAGCTAAGAATTTAGCTCATCATTTTGATAATCATTTTCGATTGATTTAAGTTCAGCCTCTTCTTTTATTGCTAAGCCTTCTAACATGACAAGTAAGCATGCATAATGCAACCCAGGACCAAAATTGAAGAACATACAATCAATTAAGCTATTAACTAAAATAACACCAATACAAAAACCAACAAATAGCTTATTTAGAGTGAATCTCTTAAATAATAGTCTGAACGTTTGAATTCTATGGAATGAATAGGCAATACATCCAACTACACCAGTACTTGCCATCATTTGAATAATAGTAGAATGATATCGAGGCGCTAAAAATGAACCCTCTAAATAAACATTCCAGCTATGCTTATAATCAAAGAAGCCTGTACCAAATAATGGACTAAACTTAAATGCATTAATACCTGCACTATAATAAGAAAACCTACCATTATTGTTTAAACCCATAGAAATTACAGTACCAAAAATCTCATCTATTTTATCTCTAATAAGTACAAGTACAATAAAATATACTAACAAGCAGCTTGCATTAGCTACAAGATTTTTCCACCAATTCTTTTTTGAAAAAACAACAGATAGAATTAAACAAAGTATATATATAGCCGTACCAATAAGCATTGAATTTCTACTTTGAGTTAACAATGTTGCTACATAAATTAAATTTGCAAATATTGTATAAATCCAACCATGCTTCTTAGTAAATGATAAATAGAAGCCTGCAGGAATACACATTGCAACAACTGAACCAACATTATTATTAATACCCCAGCCAGTTCTTAAATGACCTCTATCAATATAATCCGTAGGACCGCTATAGAACACATACATTGAACCCACCTGGAAAATCATCATTATTCCAATAATTAATAATGTATATGCAAAATAATCAGATTTAGCCTTAGTCCAATCTACTGTATAGTATAAATAGAAATAAAATAAGCATAAGGATAAAATTACTAAAAGACCATATGCAACTGTTTTAAAAGAATAAAACTCAGTTCCTAAGCCACCACATATTAAAACAATTCCTAATGCAATAAAGCCATAAGTTAACCTTGGCTTTCTTTTTTTCCCCTTTTTCAATTCAAAAACCAATCTAGAAATTAAACAAACAACTATAACAGCTATAATTATTCCTAATGCAACCCAAAAGCCAGGCTTATCATAAATATTATCAGGATTATCAATTGGGTTATTTTTTCTAGAAATCGTCATATATCCGCAGCATATTAATGGAATTGTAGGGAGCATATCATCACATAGAAATGTAATTACAATAGCAAATAATGCATAACAAATAAATAAAGGAACCTCTAATCCAAAAAAAACTGAAAATAAAACTAACACACAAACTGTAATAATGAAGTAGTTTGAGTAAAAGAAATTATTTATTTTAGGTATAAAATTGCTTATTTTTGTTTTCAAAAGATATTCTTTTAACACAATATCACTCCATTTCCGTTACTTGTACGTAAACATTCTACCATTTTTTATGCGTTATTACAAGAAAAGTTTTTATATTGTTTCTTTAATCAGGTCTAAAATAAGCTCCAAAATTGATTTCTTTTCGATTTTATTAGATGACAAGCTTGATTGACCAATAAGCTCTCCATCTAAAAATACCTCATATTTACCATTGATTTTACAATCCTC
>JAZNYN010000152.1:0-6373 GCA_045594405.1 Anaeroplasma sp. | reverse complement strand
ATCATTTGAGCCTTCAAATGTTGAACGAATTATATCCTCACATTTTCTATCTAATTGAATTCTAGATATTAGCTTACTGCCTAATTCAGTTTGCTCACGTAAGGCATTGAATTTTTCATCCTCTGTTTTATATGCTGAGGTATCAAAATCAATCTTAGAATCAATATATACTGTTGCAAATTCATATATTGCATCACTAACATCTGGAGTACATGCTAAAAGTTGAGATAGCTTTTTGCTCATATTAGCTAAAATTAAAGCCTCATGTCTGTCTGCATCACTGATTGAACCCTTATTTAAGGTTACATCAAAGATTTCTGTAACAACCTTTGTAAAATCCTCTTGAACATTTCTACGCTTCATAAGCTCAATCTTTCGTTGCTCCTGCATGTAGTTAGCCATAGATACAGAAATATACGTAACTAGCATAAACATTAACAATAATATTGTTCTAATTAATATATCTCCAAATTCATTTGATTTCACGAAGGTTTTTAAAAATTCAAGTGGATCAGTTGCAGTATCATTATTTAATATATTGTAGGTTAAAGTAAAATGTAATATTGTTACAAGAACTAAAACCCATGCAAATATATTTTTTAACATCTTCTTGTCTTGATAAAAGGCACAGATAGTTAATGAATAATAAATTAATATATATCCACATTCCTGAAGGAAAACAACCTCTCCATTTTTCAGCTTAAAATACATTATGATTGTAGATAAAAACATATAAAATGTCATTATATACATTGCAATGGTTTGTCGCATATGATTATCAGGATTTTGTCTAATTGTTTTCTTTAATGTTATATTCAATAGGAATGTAACTGGAAATGAAATAAAGGTAAATACCCAGTTTTTAGGCTCACCAAATGATAATACCGCAAATATCAACGAATAAATTAGATTTGATACAAACACTATGTTTTTAATTACATAATTCTTACGATATAAAACCTGTGTATCATTAGTAATATCTATGCCACTTTCAAATCCAAAATAATTTGCAAAGATTTTAGAAAAGAACTTAGAACCTGCTAGTCTTTCCTTAAAAGACATTTTATTTTTTTCTTTAGACATCCGATATCACCTCTTTCTTATATTTTACCATAAATAGCTAAATTATTTAACAATATCGCCAAGATTAAATAGCTTTTGGCCATTTGAAAATTCAGCACCAGAGATGATTTTTTTACCTGGCATTAAAACACGTGTAAGCTCTACTGCGTTATCTAATGCCTTAATAATTATCTTCTTTTTAATACATAATACTGTACCCGGTAAGGCATCACTATTATCATCTACAACCTTAGCCTCAAATACCTTTAGCTTTGTGTCATTAAACAATATGTATGCTCCAGGCTCATTTGCTAAGCCTCTTACCTTGTTGAAAATATTAATTGCCTTATCATTAAAGGATATAATTTCCTCCTCAGGTGTAATATTTGATGAGAAGGTAGCTAAAGCCTCATCCTGCTTTTCACCTGTATTAACACCATTATATACATCTAAAATAGTATCTAATAATAAATCTCTACCAATAATTGAAAGCTTTTCAAATAAGGTAGTATTATTATCAGTATCTAAAATCTCATATTCCGCCTTTGCATACATCTTACCTGCATCAAGCTTCTTTGCCATTTCTATGATTGTAATACCAGTTTTAGTATCACCATTAATTAAGCATCTTTGAATAGGTGCACCACCTCTATGCTTAGGAAGTAATGAGCCATGAACATTTAATGTGTACTTAAATAAGCCCAATATTTTTGATGGAATATATTGTCCATACGCAGCTGATACTAATACATCAGCATTATATGACTTAATCACCTCATATGAATCCTTAATTGATTCAGGCTGAATAATATTAAGCCCTAATCTCTGGGCACATTCATGAACAGGTGTCATTACTAATTGATTTTTCTTTTTTGCTCTATCTGGCTGAGAAACTACTAAAACGACATTAAATTTCTCATTAAGAGCCTCTAATGTTGGAACTGCAAAGCTAGGAGTTCCCATAAATACTATCTTCATCAATATCACATCCTTGTTATAGATAGTGTAACTTCTTTATCCGTTTGATATGTAGGATAAATATTTTTAATTTTATTAATTACATCCTCATCCATTGCTTGAACCTGGATAATATATCTATAGATATCATTCTTCCTAAAAATAGGATGCTCATTTGGTCCTAATATTATAGAAGCCTTATTATCCTTTAAAAGTGTTTGAGCTATTGTTTTTGCTGCTTGATAGCAAGCACTCTTATTTAAGGAGGAAACCATTATTTCATACATTATTGAAAATGGTGGCATGCTTGTCATATTTCTTTTAGCAATCTCAATATTATAAAACGAATCATAATCATGAGCCTTAACGCATTTAATCACATAATGATTTGGATTGTAGGTTTGAATAATTACCCTACCATCCTTCTTATCTCTTCCTGCTCTTCCTGAAACCTGCTCAAGTAGGTTAAAAGCATCAACTGATGCATCATATTTAGGATAATGTAAAGCAAGGTCAGCATTTAAGATACCTACTAATGTTACATTTTCAAAATCTAAGCCCTTAGTTATCATTTGTGTACCAACTAATATATCAGCTTCCTTGTTTTTAAACCTTTTATACGCCTTTTCATAATCATCCTTACCACGAGTTGTATCATAATCAAGACGTATTATTTTAGCCTCTGGAATAATCGAAATAAGCTCTTCTTCTATCCTTTGAGTACCAGAACCAACGTATCTAATCTTATCAGAGCCACAGTTATGACATTTTAAAACATTATTAATTTGATATCCACAGTGATGGCACTTTAATGTTTGAGTATTAGCATGATATGTTAATGAAATATCACAGTGCTTACACTTAACAACATCACCACAATTACGACACAAAACAAATGATGAATAGCCACGTCTATTTAAAAATAATATTGATTGATCACCATTTTTGAAATTCTTCAAAACAGCATCCTTAAGCTTTCTTGAAAATACCGATTTATTTCCACTTTTAAGTTCATCAACAAGTGAAACAACCTCAACATTAGGAAGTGGCTTATTGTTAGCTCTTGTTCTTAACATAATAAGCTCATAATCACCTGAAATTGCTTTATGATAATCACAAATTGAAGGAGTTGCACTACCTAATACAATTGGACAATTGTGAGTCTTACCTCGTAATCTTGCAATTTCTAATGCATCATATTTAGGATTATTTTCCTGGATATAGGTTCTTTCATGCTCCTCATCAACAATAATAATTCCTATATTTTTAAGTGGTGCAAATATTGCAGAGCGTGCACCAACTACTAGCTTTATATCGCCATCATATATTTTTTTCCAAGCATTATATTTTTCTCTTACAGATAATCTTGAATGTAAAATTGCAATATCAGACTTAAATCTAGCAGCTAAAATTGCTGTAATTTGAGGAGTAAGTGAAATTTCAGGAACTAGCATTAATGCAGTCTTATTTTGCTTTATTGCATCCTCCATAAGCCTTAAATAAATTTCTGTTTTACCAGAGCCTGTAACACCATGAATAAGATATGTTTTATTAGATGATAGGCTGATTGAATCATAAGCATTTTGTTGCTCAGAATTAAATTCAACCCTTTTATCCTCTACATCAATTTTATATTCAAGCTCTATATTTTCTTCCTCATAGGTACCTAATATGGCATTTTTAATAAGTGTTTGAACAACACTTTTAGAATATCCACTATCATTAACTAAGGAATTGATTTCTATAGCTCCATTAATTTCAGTTAAATAGGATAACAAATCCTTACCCTGTCTAGATGACGGAATAATAGAATCATCCTTAACAAATACATATGTATTCTTTTGCTCGTTTCGATTTTTCTTAAATCGTGTATCTAAAACGATATTACCCTTTGCAACCTCAGGATAAATAAGCTTTAAATTTTCCTCACTTAAGGAATCAAGCTTAATTGTATCACGCTTAAAGATTGATTTTAATTCAGGTGATAAATTATCCTTGCATTTTGCATATGCTACCTTTTCATACTTAACCTTTAGGGCAGTAGGTATCATAGTTTGAAGTGCACTCGCATAAAATGAAAAATTGTTATCAGCAATGTATTTTGCAATATCTATAAATTCCTCATTAAGTGGAGGATAGACATCCACTACCTCAGCAATTTGCTTCATTCTACCAGAAAAATCTGTTTCATCCTTAAGCTCTACCACATAGCCTAAAATTACACGTGGTCCAAAAGGAACCCTAACTCTATAGCCGACCTTTAATATTTGTTCAAGATATTGAGGAACTAAATAGTCAAAGCTACGATTAACTTGCTTGTTTTGAATATCAATTATTACTGAAGCTATCATATTAATTCCTCCTTCTAACAAAAATAAAAGCCATCATTATGATGGCATAATAATCCTTATGTAGCCATCAATCAAGTTTTAGCACCTTGCATATTGTAGGTTGCTGAAGGATCATCGAGCTTGCCTCTTCCCTTCTCTTTATAGCGCAATTAGATTATACATAATTTTATTTAAAAATACAATAGTTTTATTACTTTAAAATAAAGTAATATTATCCGTTATTTTAGCATCAACCAATCCAAAGCTAGATAGTGGCCTTGCAAGTGCCTTTAATATAACAAATAAAACAATTGATTGTGGTAATAAATATACAATATTTTTAGGTAATGATATTAGCATCATATATGATATTGCTGCATCATATGATAAATCATATATCATTGACCACCAAATTGTACCTAAAAAGACATTAACTAAAAAATTTACTAAAATTCTTGCAGCTAAGCATTTAGCAAAGGTTACCTTCGTTCTATAAAATGATATTCCATAAATAAAGCCAGAAAGCATTGCACTTAGTGTGTATCCAAAGAAAAACACCTCTGAGGATTGAAATAAAAAATAACCTAATACATCCGAAAATAAACCTATAACTATTCCACAAATAGGACCATAGATTAATGAAATAATAGAAAATATTATATACGTAAAGCTAATACCTAAATTACCAAATCCAGATGGAAGGATAATAAGCTTACAAACAATCATAAGGGCAAACAATATCGCAATGTACGTAAGATTCTTAACCTTCTTAAAGGCATCTTTAGAATGCTGCCAATACGCCTTTTTGAATGGATGCTTGAAGATATCAACATTATCCTCAATCTCCTCGTGTACCCTTTCATCCTCTTTTTTTCTACATATACAAATAATAGCTAAGGTGGCAATAAAAACAACAATAGCTATGGCTGCAGAAATTAAACCAATGATGTATGGATTAGTGTAGCCTATAATCGTTACACTATCTTTAACTGTTGCCTCTTTATCTGTATGTAAAATAACAGTACTAATATACTTCAACACCCTCGAAGAGCCTTCGTTTACAGTACCATTAGAACTTCTTACAATCGAAGGGAAATATTTATATAAAATATAAATATTATCACCATCAATCATAATATTATTAATCATATCCTTATAATCAATTGAAGCTATAGATACATACTTCCAACCATCAGGCATGTTAGTATTATTTTCTATAATTTTAGATACAGTTTCACAAAAGCAATCCTCATTAAATATTTCACTTAAATCCTCTTTAGAATCAACCTCTAAAACATAATAAGAATAATTGGTATTAATTAATTTATCAGTAATAAAAAATGACATTAAAAAGGTAACCAAAGCAATTAATATAAGCAAAAATACATTCCTCTTTAATGTCTTTAAAAATTTTCTCATAAAAAAATGCCTCCTTATGACAGAAGACCACTATATTACTACAGCGGAATCACAAAACCACCGCCACATATGTGTTCGTCTAATTCATACTCCCATGAATTAGCACTTAACGCGATTTTGCTACTCTGTTATTATCAACATAATTATATATTATGTTGATAATATGATATGAAAAAGACCGGCGATTCCTCGCCGGTCTTTTTTTATGAACTTAGTTCTTGCTCTTGATGTACTCATCAATGGCGGTGGCAGCGGTCTTGCCGGCGCCCATGGCCAGAATGACGGTAGCAGCGCCGGTGACGGCGTCGCCGCCGGCGTAAACACCCTCGCGGGAGGTCAGGGCGTTCTCATCCACGATGATACCGCCGTGCTTGTTGACCTCCAGACCCTTGGTGGTGGCCTTGATCAGGGGGTTGGGATTGGTGCCCAGAGCCATGATGACGCAATCCATCTCCATGTCGAACTCGCTGCCAGCGATTTCCACGGGACGGCGGCGGCCCTTCTCGTCGGGCTCACCCAGCTCCATACGGATGCAGCGGATGCCGGCGACAGAGCCGTTCTTGGGATCGCGCTTATCCTCGGGGTTGTTGTAGCCCAGGATCTCC
>JAZNYN010000151.1:0-3071 GCA_045594405.1 Anaeroplasma sp. | reverse complement strand
ATAAGAACAATGATAATTAGTGTTATTTCAACACTAATGAGTGGTATTTTTACTATGTTTATTGATAAAATGTGTAAAAAATAATGAATTTATTGACATTGAATTTTAACATATAATTATTTATAAATAATTAGGAGATACACTTTTTAAAAATTTTTGTTTTCTTAAGGTTTTGTTTGTGGTATAATAGTTATTGTGTAAAAGCGTTTTCAAGAAATTTTAATTATGAGGTGATATTTATGCAAGATGCTAGTAAAATTAGAAACATAGCTGTACTAGGCCATCTAGGCAGTGGTAAAACTAGCTTAGTAGAAGCTTTATACTCAATGACAAACAACAAACCTAAGGGTACTGTTGAGAAAGGAAATACAGTTAGTGATTACTTACCTGAAGAACATGCACGTTTAAGCTCTGTTCGTTCATCAATTGTTCCTATTAACCACAATGAATATAAGATTAACTTAATCGATATTCCTGGTTCTGATGACTTTATTGGTGAAGCAATTTCAGCTTTAAAGGTTGTTAAGGGTGCAATCTTAGTAATTGATGCACAATCAGGTATCCAAGTTCAAACAATTAAGCATTGGAACATGCTTAGAAAGAGCAACATTCCTACAATCATCTATATTAATAAGATGGATAAGGAAGAAGTTCATTTTGATCCATTATTAGAAGACATTAGAAACAGATTAGGTAAAAACGCTATTCCATTCTGTTATCCAATGGGTCACAATGATGCATTCGACGGTTTCATTAATATCGTTGCAATGAAGGCAAGAAAGTACAATGGTACAACTTGTGTTGATGCTGAAATCTATGATGATAAGCTAGATAAGGTTAATGAATTACGTGAACAAATGATTGAAGCAGTAGCTCAAACTTCTGAAGAATTAATGGAAAAGTTCTTCATGGGTGAAGAAATCTCAACAGAAGAAATCCGTGCTGGCTTAAGAGTTGGCGTATTAAGCGGTGACTTAATTCCAGTTATTGTTGGTTCAGCAACTAAGAATATCGGTTTACATACAATGTTAGATATGTTTGTAAACTACTTACCATGTCCAGGTGACTTAAAGCCTATTTCAGGCTTAGATGCAAATGGTAATAAGGTAGAAAGAAAAACTGCAAATGATGAACCATTCTCAGCATTCGTATTTAAGACTATCGTTGACCCATATGCAGGTGTATCTTCAATCTTTAAGATTAATTCAGGTACATTAAAGGCTGGTCAAGACATTTATATTCCTAATATTGGTAAATCTGAAAAGGTTAACTCAATCAACGTTATCGTTGGTAAGAACCTAGTTCAAGTTAGCGAATTATGCGCTGGTGATATCGGTGTTATTACTAAGATTGAAGGCTTAGAAAATTCAATGACAATTTGTGATCCAAAGAATGTTATTACTTATGCTCCAATCGATTATCCAACTGCAGTATACTTCAGAGCTTTATCTCCTAAGTCAAAGAATGATGAAGATAAGTTAAGCCAAGTTTTAACTAAGATTCAATTAGAAGATAAGTGTATCGAAATTAGAAGAAATGCTGAAACTAAGCAACAATTAATTGGTACTTCAGGTTCTGGTCACTTAAACTTCATCCTTGAAAGAATGAAGAATACTTATAAGCTAGAAATTAATACTGAAGCACCAAAAATCGTTTATCGTGAGACTATTAAGCAATCAGCTACAGCTGAAGGTCGTTATGTAAAACAATCTGGTGGTTCAGGCTTCTATGGTGTTGTAACAATGGAATTCTTACCTACATTTGATGGTCCAGAAAACGTATTTACAGAGGAAATCTTTGGTGGTTCAGTACCACGTAACTATTTCCCAGCAGTAGAAAAGGGCTTCTATGAAGCTTGTGAAAAGGGTCTATTATCAGGCTGTCCAGTAATCGGTATTAAAACTGTATTACGTGATGGTAAATATCATGCAGTTGACTCTAACGAATTAGCATTTAAGATGGCTGCAATCGATGCATTCAAGAAGGCATATAATAACTGTAAGCCAGTTATTCTTGAACCAATCATGAAGATTGTAGTTACTGTTAATAATGATTTAGTTGGTGATATCTTATCTGACTTAAATACACGTCGTGGTAAGGTTCAATCAATGGACGTTAATGAAGTAGGTGACCAAGAGGTTACTGCTTACGTTCCAGAATCAGAAATTACTGAATATGTAAATGACCTTAAGTCTATTACTCAAGGTTCAGGTACATTTAGCCGTACATTCTATCAATATGAAGAATGTCCAGCTTATGTTCAAGAAGCTATCTTAAAGGAATTAAAGAGCGAATAATATAAATTAACTACCATATTTATATGGTAGTTTTTTTTATATGAGGAAGAAAAAAAACCGATTTCTCGGTTTTAATTACTTAGCTTCATTCATTGAACGCATAACTGCTCTTACTTGCTTTTCAGAAGGTGTACGTCCCATTTGAGTCATCATTGCACGAATCATTGCTTCATTTACTGGTGGATTCTTCTTTAATTGTCTTTGGAATAACCATCTAGCTAAGAAAAATACAGCTACACCTACAACTATAATAATAATTAGTAACATAACAATGAATTGCCAAATCTTCATTTCAATCATTTTCTTCACCTCAACTTATAAACAAGTATATTGTACTATTATTCTTTTAGAATTTCAATAATAATATAGACAAAATAGTAATAAAATGATAAAATAATATTACAAAGCCAAGGAGGATATTATTATGCCTAGAAAGATTACTGACGCTTGTATTGGCTGCGGCGCTTGTGCTGCTGAATGTCCAGTATCAGCTATTACAGTTGAAGATGTAGCATGTGTTGATCAAGATACTTGTATTGACTGTGGTGCATGTGATTCTGTATGTCCTGTAGACGCTATCGTTGCAGAATAATATATGTTAAAACCGCTTAATAAAGCGGTTTTTTCATTTTTTTAAAGACAAAAACCTATAATATAATTACCCCTTCTCATATGTTAAGATTGAGGAGTGAATAAGTTGAAAACATTAGAAATTAATTCACAGCCCTATATGCTTAATAGTAATATTGAGGAGGGCTTTTTAAAAGGCTCAGC
>JAZNYN010000150.1:0-42890 GCA_045594405.1 Anaeroplasma sp. | reverse complement strand
CATCTGATAACACACCACTATGGCTACATTCTACATCACCGAAGCTTGAAGTTGCTGTTCTTACTGTATGAGTTTGATCACCATAAGTAAATTCTACATTTGTAGTATCAACTGTAATAACAGCTTGTGCCTTTGCAATTGTAAATGTAAATGTTAATGCGTTAGTTGTTCCATCAGCCCATTCATAATTTGCTGTATCATTAAGTGCTACAGTAATTGTAGATGATGTAGCATTAGTTAATGTTAAATCACCTGAAATTGTATATAAATCACTTGTTGCAAGTGTATAAGTTTGAGCCTCACCTGTATATACGAAGCTTGTTGTATCAGCTGTTGGCTTAGCTACCTTAGCCTTATTGATAATAACATCAACAGTTACTGTGTCACCGTCATAATTGTTGTTTTCTTCTACTGTGTATGTAATTGTATATTCACCAGCATTAACCATTTCAGCATAGCTAACAACAACCTCACCTAAATTAGTTGTTGCCTCTGGAATATCAATAACTAAATCCTTTGAATAATCAACAACAATAGGCGTAATATCTACATCTATTTCTGCTTTACCCTTTTCAATATTAATAACACATGTATTATTATTGATAACGTAATTTGTATTCGTAGTTGAAGCAGTAAATGTATATTCACCTACATTGATAAATTGTTCTTGGTCACATTCAACATCAATAGAAACTCCTTCATATAATGCTGTTGGACGTGTTAGGGCATTAGAATTATAAACATAACGCTCAGCCACTGACCACTCTACATCAATGTCCATTGGAGTGATAGTCCACTCGAAAATACCATCAGATTCTTCATCCCACATATAATTGTTATTTAGTGTGATTTTAATCTCATATGTACTTGCATCTGTTTGCTTATTTCCTTTGATTGTCATATATACTGAATCATAGCCTTCTAATTGGGCAGTTAATTCATAACCAGTATATTCATATTCACCAACTAATGTAGGCTCAGAAATAGCTTTCTTATTAATTACAAACGAATATGTTAATGGTAATGAATCCTTTTCCTCCCAAACATAGTTAGCAGGATCTGCTAATGCTACTATAACATCATATTCACCTGCATTAGTTTGGTTATTTCCGTTAATTGTATATAATTCAGATTCTTCAAGAACATACGTTTGCTCTAATGTATTATAAACATATATAGTTTCGCATGCTAAAGGCGCCTCAACAGATTGTTTATTAATAATAAGCTCTGTAGAATATAACCCTACGTAGTTTGCTTCATCAATAACTAGGTTGATTGTATATTTAGATGCGTTCTTAAATTTTGTATTATTTTCAACATTAATATTACCCACAAATTCTGAAGTCAATTCTTCATCTGTGTATAAAGTATATTTTATATTATGATATTCACCATCATATGTGTAAACGTTAGTAATGTTTCCAAAATATAGTGTCTTAGCATTTACAGTGAATCTAATATTATATTCGAAGTCGTCATAGTTACTGTTTGTTGAAATGAATAGAGCCTTAAATTCTCTAGTTCCCACTTCACCTACAGCTATATTGTTGACATCCTCTTCTGATACACCTTCAACACTCCATACCCAATAGCCATAAGGGTTTGAGTCAAATGAATACATTCCTAATGTGTCGCCATATGTCGCAGTTATACCAGTAGTATATGGTAATTCAATATCTTGTGATGGAACAACATTAACTGTAACTTCCATGATCTTACCAACATAGTATTCTGATTCTAATAAGGTAACTGTAACATTATAAATTCCAGCATCCTTAATTTCAGAAACTAAACCACCCTTCATTTCATATTCAAATAATAATCTACTATCCTCATATGAGCCTGAGAAGAAGCTAGTAATATCAATAACCTCATTTGAATATACGTAATTAAATGTTGTTAAATTTCCTTCTACTATAATGTAGGCTGCTGTAGACTTCTTAACATACACTAAAACCTCAGCCTCGATAACATTATAATTAGCCGTATCATCAGGAGTATATACAACATTAAATGCTTGTTTTTCTAAAACGTCAGTTAATCGATCATTAGAATTCTTCCATTCGAAGTTATCAGGAAGATTAATGTTTTCAACCTTAGTGCTCCACTCACCCTCTAAGTCTTGAGGAATTTCAAATGTTGGATTAGCCTTTTCTATTTTTAAATACGTATTAACAAATCCTGAATATCTATAATCATCAATAGATAAAATTAAACCATTATATAGACCAGCTTGATTTTCAATTACATTACCTGTTACAGTAATATTTTCTGAATTATATGATCCATCTGCAATTTGATAAATTACACTATGATAAATGTCTGGTGCATATGTAAATGTATTTTCAATTACATTAATTTGTAATTCCTTCTTTAATATTTGAATCTTTATATCACGCTCAATAATGTCATAATCTACTAAAGATTTTGGTGTGAATATTAAAGTAGCAGTAAAGTAAATACCATCCTCTGTTTGTTCAAATGAATCTAATGAATCATTAACAACAATAGATGAATCCTTCCATGTCCACACACCATTTGGATTGTCATTAACGATAGTAATATCAGCTAATGTATCACCATATACAATTGATGGGGCAAATGTAGGATTAGGAATAATAATACCAATATCCTCAAAATCAACAGCCTCAACAGTTAATACACCGCCATTAATTGTAGCTATAACATTATCGTTATTGACTATTACATTGTAATAATGTGTACCTGCATGTGGCACGCTTGGAGAAATAGTTGTGATGTTTAATAATTTTTCATCTAAACCAATTACCTCATACTCAATTGCAGGAACAGCATCCATATATTTAATTGTTTTATTTGCGATATTAATAGTTACTTCAGCAGGAGTGATAGTAAATTTTCCATAAGCAGAGCCTTTATAATTATCATCCTTAATTGAAATAGAATATGTATATTCACCAACATCTGTTGCCTCACCTAAAACAGAAACCTCTTTAACCTCAGCATCCAATGTGAAGGTTGGTTTCTTTGGAGTACCATCATAAACAAATGTTGTTACTAAATCCTTAAATACTAATTCCTTCTTTGAAACATTAATAGTCACATTATCATAAACCTCTTTGTGTTGACTATTAGCAGGAATGAATTTAACCTCAAAAACATTTGAACCTACGTTACCAACCGTTGTACCCTCTGGTGCAGTAAATACCCATCTACCAAATTCGCTAGATGGTAATGCAATATTACTCAACAAATCCCCATATGTTGCGTTTCTTGAAGGTAATGCTGGAATTCTTGTTTCAAAATTAACAAGCTTAGCGTCAAAGTCCATGTTGTCTGAAATTTTAGATGGAATATCAGGAGTCCATCCTTCAAAATCATACCCCTCAACAACAGGGTCTTCTGGCATAATAAGCTCACTTACAGATAAAATGTTTTGTGAGTGAATTAGCTCGTTTTGAACATAAAATTGCACTTGATATTTAACGACATAATCTACAGCAAATTTTTCGTTCTTGTAATTAATAACTAACACCTTATGGCCAGCTGTTGATGTATCAAAGCCTTCAACCATATCAGTAGTTACCTGGATATCCTCTATCTTTGTAGGAGTTTCCTTAACAATGATTAATCCTTCTGTATTTATGTTTTCCTCTAAAATAAACTCATCATCAAAGTATTCTGTGTTTAATGTATAATCTGCTTGTGATAAAACAATACCTGTTGTTGTAGCACCAGTAGCTATGAAAAGGCCCAGAATACTAAATATAATTTTCTTTTTCATAATCTTTTACCCCCGTTTTTCAAAAGCTTTTTAGCTATTGTGATGTGGTAAGATGAAGTCGTATGCTTCACCTGTTGAAAGTAAATTTTCTTGATCTTGCGGAGAGAAGTTAGATGTTCTATCGTGTAATAAGAAATAGAACGGCTGACTTCCCGCTGCCATTGCAAGATACTGAACACTAGTATCACTTAATGAAACTGTATATCCACTTAATGTGTAAGAATTGTAATTTGTATCATCAAATACACTGTAATTCTTACCACCGCCAAAGAAAGCAATACCACCATGAACGTAATCTGTGTCATTATGGTTAACTAAAATTGTCTTATAGTTGTCATTGCTTGATGCAAGGCTTCTAACTAGCTCCTTGACATTAAGTGACATTGTTCCGAATGTGTCATTATTTTCAAAGCCCATTACATCAATTAATGTTGAGCTATCTACATCGTCTAGCTTCTTCCAGTCATAAATTCTTACATCACCTTCAAATGAAAGCTTGGCACCATAGCTTGTTTTTGCTAGGTCCTTCCAGCCCCTTAGCATTTGTTGGTATGTTGCATTGTCAAACATACTAACACCATCAGCTAGCATTGGACCAGAGAAGTGAGAATCCATACCTACACAGAAGATACCAGAATTTCTAAATGCAGAATCCTTTATGTTAACGAATGTTTTTATAAATGCATCCTCATATGCTTTTTTATCAGTATCGTTCATTAAATCATATGTCGTATGAACAGGGAACTTTGTATGTGTTGAGCCAGGTAGGTTAACTGATGATTCACTTAAGCTACCATTTACAAAAGCGTTAGTACCCATACGCAAAATAAACTCTCTACCGTTTGACAATTCTGAATTCTTAATGTTTAAATTAATAACCTTTGATGAATCATTGATATCACCAAAAACTCTTAAAACTGTTCTACCATTGCTTATTCTTGAATATTCGATGTTTACGTTGTCACCTAATACCTCAACTGTAGTACCTGTATAATCTAAATCAACTAGATCATATGTGCTGCTTTCGCCAGAATCTAGGTCACAAGATTTTAGTATTACATTGTTTAGGTTTACATTTTCGTATACTGCAAATACTATGTTATCTTGACCCTTAACGCTTACCGCACCACCACCTGTGCTGCTGTCAGTTAAAGCAACGAAGTTAAGTGGTCCACGGAAAATAGCATCAGATGTAAGCTGATTATTGCCATCTAGCTTATTTGTAATGTTATTGGCATTAATCTCATAGCCATTACCATAAATGTTGTTTTTAATATTTAATAAAACCTTAACTAAAGGCTGTGAGCTTCCTCTGTTTTTATGGTAATCCCAGTCGTATGTAGTTTTTATTGTAGAATATACTACATTATTGTTCTCATCATATCCAAAGTCATCCTTGATACTGTCTTGAAGAACTACCTCTTTATTTTCACTAACCGCCTTATAAAGCTCTAAATATGAATCAACATCATAAGCACCACCAACACATCTAATCTTGATTGGTTGTGATTCAAGCTTATATGTACCATAGCTAAATACGCCTCTAAATTCTACGATTTCATTAATGCTGGAATCATTGATTGTGATTTTACCTTCAGAATCAATTGATACCTTATCATTTGAAGAAATAAATGTTAGATTGTCTTTAAATCCTGAACCAATATCAGATTCATCAGCCTTGCTAGTATAAGATAAACTAAGCTTATGATCAGTTAGTGTACCATCTGAATTATATTGACCAATTGTATAAGTTCCCTCAATACCATAGCTATTAGCACTTTCATTAATAGTAAAGCCCTTAGGAGCTACAGCAACATCAAGGTCTATAGCTATTGATTGACCATCTACATCATTACTTAAAATTGTTAACGTAACCTTTGAAACACCAGCCTTTTGAGCAAAAATAATTAATTGCTCATCATTCATTTGAACTAATACATTATCATTATCACTTTCTACTTCGTAAGATACGTTTGCATCATATGGATTTAGAACGTAAATTAATGAATTAACCTCACCTACAACAAAATTAGGTGTCTTATCATATAAAAAGCTAGCCTCAAGCTCATCAATAATATTAACTGTTGTTGACTTAGTTAATACATGACCACCCTCAGTTTCAATTGTAATTTCAATAACTAGAACACCAATGAAGCCTTCTTGAATAGTATAATCTAATTTTAATTTACCTTCAGCCTTATTTGTCTCATCAAGTACAAATGTTACAATATCAGATTTGTCATTGCCTAGGTCATCCTTAACAGCATATGCAATTTGATATTGCTCTAATGTATCAATTGAAATATTTAAACTACCATTTGTATTCCAAGAGATTACCTCTGTTTGACCTAAATCCATAACATCTTTGTTATTAATTTGAATATCAATCGTATCATAAATATCTTCATTATCCTTTGAACAAACAGTTATAGTTGCATAACCCTTAGCAACACCTGTAATAATACCTCTGTTATTTACTGTTGCAACAGAAGAATCACTAGACCTATATGTGATAACCTTAGTTGAAGCAGTTGTTGGAATAAAGCTTGTATCAATAGTTGCTGTTTCACCAACATAAATTTGTGAGTTAGAAACTGTACATTCAATAGCTTGTAGCTTGTTTGAATCAACCTGAACGATGAAGCTATCACTATAACCACCATCGATAGTGTTAATATAAACCTTGGCCTTACCTACGCTCTTAGGAACAATATAACCATCCTCAAAAGCTAGGCCTGCTAATCTATCATCACCAACCTGCTCTGTTGTCATATTTACATCAAGATTTTCAGCATTAGTTGGATAAATTACATAATCGACAAAATATTTCTCATTTTGATCTAAATCTAAATATATTATCTCATTACCAATAACATCAATTCCAGATACTGGCACGCTAATTGTTAAGCTTACTGTTTCAGTAGTAGCAAACAAACAAACCATTAATAATAAAGGTAATGCTAAGATTAATAAGATTAATTTTTTAGTCATTATTTACCACTCCTTACATAGTTAGATTTTGATAGCATCTTTCGATGTTACGTTTGTAGTATAGGAATGCAAACGCAAAATAAGCACCACCAATAACTACAGGTACAATATATCCGATATAAATACCAGCAATAAATTCATTGCCTACATTAAATAGCATCATTACTAAAGATAAAATACCTATTAGTAAAGCTGCAGAAACACCAATTGTTAATACCTTTGCAATAGTTTTACTGCTTTGACTTTCAACCTCAAATTGATTAGCAGAAAGCTTACAGTTTGCAAGGTCAATACGTGTTGCAATTAGAATTTGTGCAAGTGAGAACAATAAGCCAACAACAATTACAAGTAAGCCATCTAAAATTGTTAATGACGTTAATGCCACTAAGCCAACTGAGCTTACAATAACAGCAAGTGAGCTTACTATTGCACAGAAAATTACCTTCGATAAAACAATTGTAGATGCTTTAATCGGAAGTAGCTTAGTTTTTAAATTTGAAACGCCATCACGTGAAATGTTAGTTGCACAGAATGTGTTTGTTAATACACTAAATACTAATACTACAATTAGGGCTAGTGAATAATTAGCTGATAAGCCTAATGTATTCGTTAATAAAGCCTCAAATAGTGTATAGCAGCAATATGCCATAACAGGCATTGCTAATGCGATAGAAAAATAAGAAAACATATGCTTTGAGTCTCTAAATACAGAAATGAATTCTTTTCTCATTAACGCAATGATTGGATTGCTTTGAGTTTTAACTTCCTTCTTCTTAAACTTAAATACTCTTTCCTCGTTCTTATATAGCGTGACATTATATAAAGCCTTTGAAATATAGTAAATAGCAGCTACAGAAGCAAGCGTTACTGCTACAACAATAGAAAAAGATAATAATAAATCCTGTCCCATTGCAATCTTTGATAAGCAATTAACCGGATAAATATATTTTAAAAGAGCCTGTAAAGTGTTGGTAAAGCCTTCGTTAAATAAAAACTTCATTGATCCTGTTGATAATAATTCTTGAACAATATTTAAAAGTTTTGAATAAAGCAAGAATGCTCCAACTAGGATTGCAGTGATTAAAATAAATAAAATTATATATCTTTCCTTTACAAAATCAACAATCTTGATGTAAGGGACAACAAGTAGGCTGGCAAGTAAAAATGGAACTACTGGTAGGAATACCCAAACAGCTAGTGTTTGTAGCCAGAATATTGCTGAAACATCAAGACAAATATAGAATATTAAATTAATTGCAAAAACTAAAACAAACCCTGTTGAATAGTTAATTAAAAATAATACCGCTAGCTTGCTTAAGAATATGTTTTGTTTTTTTACAGGTAAGCGTAGTAATAAGCTCTTACCTGTTTTATCTGTTAGTGTCTTTCTCATTTTTTCAACTGAAAGTATAGTCATAACACCAACAACTAAAACGTAAAATAGATTAATAAGCTCTAAGCCTCTTTGAATAGGATTAGAAACCTTATTAACCTTGATGGCAACATAATTTTTTGTTATTGAAGAAATTAAAATAATTGAAACTGCAACTATTAGAAGAGTGATTAAAGCTGATAATAATGTACCAACTATATCAAACTTACGGTTCTTACCGTGAAACGAAACTTGAGATTTAAGCTCGTATTTGAATAATGTTAAAAATTCATTCATTATTATGCTCTAGCAACTCTTTGAGTAATTGATAGGAAATACTCCTCTAAGTCTGCACTCTTATTCTTCTTAAATTCTTTGATGTTAATTTCTTCTAAAATTTTGCCTTGGTCTATAATATATACTCGGTCACATAGCTTTTCTACTACATCAAGATTATGAGATGAGAATAAAACTAGGTTACCCGCTTCACTATGTTTTTTAAAGAAAATCTTAACCTGATTTGCTGTATATGGATCTAATCCTACCATTGGTTCATCTAGGATAAATACCTTTGGATTATGAATTAGTGCACCCATAATAGAAATTTTTTGCTTCATACCGTGTGAATATGAAGAAATTAAATTATAGATTGAATCTCCTAATTGAAACATTTCTTGGAAGAATTCAATTCTTTCTTTTCTGTCCTCTATACTAACCTTATAGATATCAGCCATGAAATTAATAAATTCATAGCCTGTCATTTTTTCATATAATGTAAATTCATCAGATACATATCCAAAGCTTTTCTTTGCATTAATTGGATCTGCATTTAAATCAAAATCACAAATTGTTATGGTACCTTCCTCATAAGGATGCATACCAGTTACACACTTTATTGTTGTAGACTTACCTGCACCGTTATGTCCTAATATACCTACTATTTCACCGGCATTACCTACAATATTAATATTCTCAATACTGTAATCCGCCTTTTTATTGTACTTTTTAAATAAACCTTCTACTTTTACTAACACAACATTTTCCTCCTTATATATGCTTATTTTTTTATGATAAAACGTATATAATTGTTCGTACACTACAAAAATGTAAAAAATCCATAACTTCTCTGAATATTATCGCAAAATTCGACATTTTATCATGAATAATTATACAATAATTATTTGCAAAACGTAAAAAATGCGTAAAATTGGAAGTATTTTGTGTAAAAATTGATTTTTAAATATAGGTTAGTATGATATAATGCTAAATAGAAGGTGAAAATATGCGTATTTTAATATGTGACGATACACAATCTGAATTAAATGTTACATATTCTTATGTAACAGAGTATTTTAACAAGAAGAATATCAATGTCACAATCGATTGTTTTACAAATTGTAATATCGTTTTAAATAAATTAGATTTTATAGAAAATTATGATTTATATCTTCTTGATGTGATTATGCAACAAAATGGAATTGATGTAGCAGGTGAAATAATGAAGAAACATCCAAATTCTTCTATTATATTTACTACTACATCAAAGGATTATGCCATTGATGCGTTTAAAGTACAAGCGTTTGACTATATCCTAAAGCCAATAAATAAAAATGAATTTTACGATTCTATTGATAGAATATTAAAAAAACTAAATATTAAAAAAAATGTTTGGAATTTTAAAACCAATGATCTGTCATTGATATCAATTAATTTAGAAGATATTGTGTTTATTGAATCTGCCAATAGACGTATAGAGGTAAATCTAATTGATAATACAACTGTTACCTCTACTACAATTAGAACTACATTTTTGGAGACCATTCCATTTGACTTAACAAAAAACTTATTTTTGCTGTGTCATAATTCATACATAGTTAATATGAATAAAATTAAAGGTATAAGAGATTATGACTTTATTATGATTAATGGAAAAAATGTTCCAATTTCTAAACGAATGCTAAAAGAGGTTAAGGAGCAATATATTAATTATTTGGTGGGTGATACAAATGAAAATCGTTGAACTATTTCCGATAATTATTCAATCTATATTTAGTATGAGCTGCTTAATGCTTGTATCAAAAAGTCGTTTTAAAATTAAAACAACAACCATAATATCATCCATTTTTATGGTTGTATTAATAGGAGTAAACACTTTATTGTATTATCTAATAGAATCGTTTAATTTAGAAAATTACAATTTACTTACTATTTTTTTACCTCAAGCAATTTTTGTTTCATGTATTAGTAAGAGAAAACCACTATCCTCTCTTATAGCCAGCTTGACAGCATACCTAGCTATATATGCTGTTCAGCTTACTAAAGATGTTTTTACAAATAAATATGATTTTCCGTTTTTTAATTATTTACACATATTTTCGTTTCCTTTAATCTTCTTATATTTAAGAAAAATCTATGTTCAGTTGCATAATGAAATCGAAGAGGTTTTACCTAAATTACTATACTATTTATTAATCTTTGAAATTATTTTATATGCTGAATTCTTTGTTTATGGTTTTTTAATTAACACAACTGTTCTACCTGTATTAAGACTTGAAATTTTCGTTGTTGCAACAACTAGTATATACTTTGTTGCTATAGCAATCCTATACTTAATGATTAACGAATATAAAAAATATATGATAACTAAAAATGACTCAATTGTTTTGAAGCAGGCAGTTAATAATCTTGAAGAAATTATGAAGATGCGTGAAATTAAAGAAAATCAATTGCGAATTGTAAGACACGATTTAAGACATGTTCTTATAACTGTTGATTCTTTAATTAAAAATGGTGAGAGCGATGAGGCTATAGCTGTAATTCAAAACTACATCAGCACTATTGAAACTACTACAACAAAGCGTTATTCCACTATTCCAATGATAGACGCAATACTAGAGTATTATTCTGTAATTTGTGAAGAAAAAAATATTAAATTCAATACAAATTTAATAAATTTTGAAGAGGCGATTAAGATTTCAAACTCCGAGCTTACAATCTTCATTTCCAACTGTTTAGAAAATGCAATTAATGGCACATCTAAACTTGATACGGGAAGATACATTAATATGAACTTCATAAACAATATGGGTAGACTTATCCTACAAATTGAAAACTCATTTACAGGTGATATTGAAACAGACGCTAATAACAAGCCGATAAGTTCATTAAAAGGACATGGTATTGGAACAAACTCAATTCATTGGTTTGCAGAACGAAACAACCTATCAATCACATACAACATTACAGATACTGTATTTAAAATAAGTGTTTTATTTAAAGAGAAATAAAAAAAACGATGCATTTTTATGCATCTTTTTTTGTTATAAAGAATTCTTACTCATATTTAATTAAAATATTTGAATCCTCATAGAACACTTTAGCTTTTGAGCCATTTCTAATTGGTATTGAAGGCTTCAAATGACCTAAATCAACGTTAATTAAAATTGGTACATTAAGGTCTCCTAATATATCAATTGCAGAGGCTTCAAAGGTAATTCCCATAATATCCTCATTGTAGTGATATGATCTTCCCATTACAAAGCCCTTCACATTTTCAAACCAGCCTGCGTTCTTTAGTTGATGTAGTGCTCGCCTAAAGGAAAGCGGATTTAAATCACATGCTTCAAAGTAAAAAATAATGCCATCATCCTTGTGTCTATTGATATATTCCTTTGTTTTATCAAACCTTGTTCCACAAAGATTAATTAAGCAATCTAGGCAGCCACCTATCATCCTACCCTCAAAGCTTCCCTTATAAGCGTAAGGGGTGATTATTTTGTTTGTATCAAAATTAATCTTATTAAATGGTCTTTCCTCTTCTATTTCATTTAGTTCAAACATAGGGTAGCCTTCAAATTCTTTTTCGCCCTCAAGCATTCTTAAGGAATCCTTTGTATCAACTAGCTCAAGATCATAAAATCTTGCTGCATTTACTCCATATATTGTTTCAATATCACAAATGGTTGTTAGAGTATGAGTAAGATTAGTATTATCAGAAAATCCCATAAACCATTTAGGTGGAAGCTTCTTTATTTCTTCAAAATCGATATAATCAAGCATTTCAACCATTAGCTCACCGCCACCAACAGATAATATGGCATTAGCATCTGAACGATATGCCTCCATAAATTCAGTGGCTCTTTCCTCTGCTGGTGCTGAGGCAGCTATGCCTTCACTTCTAAAACAATTTTTACCTAGTTTAATTTGATATCCTAACGCTTCAAGCTCACGCATAGATTTTAATAATCTTTCCTCATATGGAAAGCTAGTACATCCAAATGATGGTGCAACAAAATAAAGCTTGTCATTTCTATTTAAAAATTTAGGTCTCATAATTACCTCCACAAATAACTATTTTATTTAAATTGTATTCTATTATGATAAATCATTCAACCAATTTGTTAATGATTGTTTTATTTTAATTAGAAATTTGTTATAATAAAATAGTCAATTTAAAAAATGGAATGGAGCTGTTAATATGTTCGATTTTATTGAATACAACACAGATAAAATTAAACCTCTTGGTTTCTATGATTCAAAGCCTTATCACAGCTTAGAATACGCACTAATCTATGCAAATGAAACATTGATTTTAGAGGATGAAAATTGCAAGGTTTTTTCAAGGGTTTATAAGGGTACAACCTTTGTTAATATTCTAGTTAATGAAGAGTTTGAATTAAATATTGATAAATATCAATATTTAAATATTAAGAAATTTATTGAAGAAAAAAACCTAGAGGCTACTAATAAAAGCATCTCATTTATGGTGTTTAAAAACAAGAATGAAAACTCAATTAAGCTGGCAAAAAAATTCTGTAATTCTAACAAAAATAACTTTGAACAAGCGGTTGTTTATAATGCCGAAAGAGTGCGTTTAGAATACTATAAGCCTGTTCCTACATTCTATAAATTATATGATCATTTCTGTGAAAATCTTTATTTTGATATTGCAGCAATAGATCCATTTAGGGAGTAATTATGAAGAAACTAAATAATATTAAATTAAGATATATATGGATAAGCTTTTTCGTAGCGTTCATTATAGCACTACTATTAGTTTGGGCATGTGCTAATACAGAAGGAGCTTTAAGAATAATTGTTATTATCGCATTAGCATTAACATTCTTATTTATGACAGTTACTATCCAATATGCTGGAACTAGAAGCTTTAAATTTAAGCCAAAGCAAATAAATTATCCAACTAAAACATACATAGCTTCTGAACTTGATTTTGAGCCAAAGTTAAAAAAATTGGGCTACAAATCTAGACAGGCAGATTACGGTTCTATATGGACTAAGGTTAGAGAAAAAACAGCTTATAAGGTTGTGCTAGTTTATGATGATATTAAATATTTTAATCATGATGATACTGAGGTAGAAAAGGGTGAACCAAATAAGGAGCTTGCAAATTGCAACAAATTCATTTGCTACGAGGTTTTTGATAAAGTATGTGAAGACTATGCACATAGACTAATTGATTTTTCAATTCAAGGTAAACAATTCTATATTACTGCAGTATGTCATAATGATAGCGGACAATATGTTTGTCCTAACTACATTGAGCCTCAGGAAATTTTTGTAGATGCACATAAAAAAATATTAAATGATTTAGGATTTGAGGAGGCTGAATAATCAGCTTCTTTTTTGTTTATTATATAAATTTTGAATAGCTTTTGAGTTTGACAACAATATATTATTTCGATATAATTTAAACCATAATTAAAAAATACTATTTAAATTTAGGGGGGATAGTTATGAAAAGGGTAGTTGGATTAAGTAAAATTACAATCTTAATATTATCATTTATTGCGTTACTATCATGCAAGGATAAGCTAGAGTATGATTTTGATGCATATAATGAAATGTTTGTTGATTCTTTTTCAAACGAGGATGATTATACAAATAAAAACATAACTGAATTAACTGCGTATTACAATGATACATGGTATTTTTATGAGGTAAAATATCACAATGATAAATATAATAAGGATTATCACATTTTATATATTTTTAGATATGGTGATTTAAGCACTCATTTTACATTAGCAAACACTGATGATTGCTATGAGTATTTTCCTACATATTATACAAAGTACCTAGATGCCAAAGAAAGTGGCGTTAAACTTGAATTTTCAAACACAGAAATTAATGAGTTAATTACAAATTTTTATAGCTAGGATGATTATGATTTATTAAATACTAATTATAAAGGGTGCATATCATATCGCCCTTTATTTTTTTAGTCTTTTAAGGTCTAAAACTATTATTTATTTAAATAGTGACTTTTTCCATTTTTCTCTTTAAAAATGTAAACATTAGGGTTATAATAAATTATATTGTTTGACTATTAAAAATTGGAGGTATAATATGCGTTTTGGAATTGACGTAGGGGGAACTACAGTAAAAATAGGAGTTTGTGATAATCACAAGGTGATTGATTCGTTTTCAATTGAAACAACAAAGGATACATTATTTACTGATATTGAAAAGGCAATAAAGGATTATACAGATGATATTGACTTTATAGGTTTTGGCTTGCCTGGTCATGTAGTTAATAATTTTATCTATAATCTTCCTAATATCGGAGTAACTAATTATGATCTTAATAAATTTATGGCCGAAGCCTTTCCTAATATAGAATTTGCATCAACTAATGACGCAAATGCTGCAGCATTAGGTGAACAGCTACATGATGGTAAATACCAATCATCATATATGGTTACCCTAGGCACTGGTGTAGGTGGTGGCTATATTATGGATGGTAAACTAGTTCAAGGTGCACACGGTAACTGCGGTGAAATAGGACATATGGTTGTTGATAAGCATGAGTTCCAATGCTCATGTGGCTTAAAGGGCTGCTTAGAAACAGTTGCTTCTGCAACAGGTATCGTAAGACTTGCAAAGCACTACAAGGACAGCTATGAAACAAGCATTGATTTTGATAATATTTCTGCAAGAGCTGTATTTGATGCTGCTAAGGCTGGTGATGCATTAGGCTCATTTGTGTTTGACTACGTGTGTGATATTTTAGCACGTGCTATTTCAATTATTGAAACTGCTTGTGATGTTGAGTGTTTCTATATTGGTGGTGGCGTTGCTGCCTGTGGTGAAATACTAACAAGTACTATTAAGAAAAAATATCGCATCTATGCTCATTATGCAGTGAAAAATATAGAAATAAAGCTTGCTGCGCTTGGTAATTCTGCTGGTATATTAGGAGCAGCATACATTAAGTAGGAGATATACTATGGGAAAGAAAATTGAGGAAATTGCTGTAAAAATCTATAAGCCTGAAATTCTAAAATGCCCAAAGTGTAAGTCAGCGTTAAAATACAAATATACGTTATCTAATAAAGTTGTTCAATTTACATCAGGTAAGTATTTTAAAATTAGAAATTTAGGATATGGCTGTGAAAAGTGTAATGATAAAATTACCTACTTTTCTCAAACAGCAAATAAGATGTGCTTTAAAGGATATACATATTCAGCTAAAATTTTTTGTACAATTGCATATTACAAGGAGCTTAAATATAGTAGGGATGCTATATGCAATATCCTAGCTGATATGGGAGTAGAAATATCTGATAGAAATATTGATATATTATATAAAAAATATAAAGAGATTGTTTTACGTAATTGTGACCAGGATATCAAGGATGCTTATCAAAAAATGATAGATAGCTTCGGTGAAATTAGAATATCTATAGATCTAATTACAATCAAAGAAAAAATATTTGTAATACTTTATGATTTCTTTACTGGTGATAAGCTAGGCTTGTGGACATTTGATACCATTAATGATCCGGGCCTTGATGCTTGTCTTGCATCATTTATATCTAAGGACCTAAACATTACATATATTGCCACTATAAGACAATTAAACAACTCAAGATTTGTGCCACTAGTGAAAAGCCTGGCACCAGATAAAACTAACTTTTTCTCATTTACAAAATTTTAGGGGGATTTTTATGAAATATAGTTTTAGAAACGATTATTCTGAGATTGGTCATCCAAAGGTAATTCAACGCTTAATGGAATACTCAATCGAACAAAACATCGGCTATGGTGAGGATAAGCATACCAAAAATGCCATTAACATAATAAGAAAGAAAACTGGCACTAATTGTGACGTTCACTTCTTGATGGGCGGTACACAAGCAAACATGGTTGTTATTTCATCTGCCTTAAGACCGTATGAGGCAGTAATATGTGCCGAATCAGGACATATCAATGTTCACGAAACAGGAGCCATTGAGGGACAAGGTCATAAGTGCTTAGCATGTGAATGTGAAAACGGAAAGCTTACACCAGATGATATTCAAAGGGTATTAGACAAGCATATTGATCACCATATGGTAAAACCAAAAATGGTATACATATCTAATCCAACAGAGATAGGTACAGTATACAATAAAATAGAACTAATGAATTTATCCAAATATTGTAAGGAGCATAACCTATATTTATATTTAGATGGTGCACGACTTGCTTCAGCACTAGCAGCTACAGATGTAACATTTATGGACCTAGGTAAATACACTGATGTATTCTATATCGGTGGAACTAAATGTGGTGCATTATTTGGTGAGGCTGTGGTTATCAATAATGAGGAGCTTAAAAAAGAATTTAATTATAGTGTTAAGCATTATGGTGCTATGTATTCAAAGGGCTTTACTGCAGCAATTATGTTTGAGGCTTTATTAGAGGATAATACATATGTAAATATTGGTGCACATCAAAATGCCATGGCTAAATTTTTAGCAGATGAGATATCAAAGCTAGGAATTCCATTTAAATTCCGTTCTGTAACTAATCAAATATTTCCAATTGTAAGCCACGAAATTGAAAAATATATAAAAAAGGAATTTGATTTTGAGGTGTGGGAGCCAAATAATAGTAATTCTAACGTTATTAGATTGGTTACATCTTTTAACACAACTCAAAAAAATTGTATAGAGTTTATAGATTATCTAAGACATTTTAGAAGATAATATGTGAATAATTTTATAGCAAAACAATACTTTCCTTGCATAAAAATAAAATAATTACACATTTTTCCGAATAATCTTTACTTTAAAAAATCAATATGTTACAATATGTAATGAACTATTATCAATGGAAGGTGGGAAAATAATGTCAACTATACATTTAGACGCACAAGATAAGCAAATTATTAAATATTTACAAGAGGATTCTTCAATTTCTAATATTGAACTATCTAAGAAAATCGGGTTAGCCCCATCATCATGCTTACTAAGAGTTAAGAATCTTAAGGAACAAAAAGTCCTAAAGCAATTCACTGCAATCGTAGATGAAAAGATTTTAGGCTTTGAAATTACATGCTTTGCTAAGGTTTCTATGCAACCATTAAATAGAGAAACATCTACTGCATTTATTACTGAAGCAAAGAAAATTCCTGAGATTGTTGAATGCTATACAATCACTGGTGAAGCTGCATTCTTATTAAAGATTGTTGCTAAAAACTTCCAATACTATCGTGACTTTGTATTTGACAAGCTTCTTAATGTTCCTCATGTATCAAATATCGATACTTCTATTGTTGTTGGAACAGAAAAGAAAACTAACTTAATTCCATTAGATTAATATATGATGTACGAGCTAACTAAATAGCTCGTATTTTTTTGCGCATTTCTAAAGAGAGGTGAATTTATGAAAGGAATAAAAAGAATATTAAAATGGAGTGTAAAATACATTCCTTACTTTATACTAATAGTTGCTCTTGCAACAATCCTACAATGGCTATATTCTTATTTACCTTTGTTCGTACAATATGTCTTTAAGGTTTTAGAGGGCAAGAGTGATTCTGTTGCCCTACCAAGGTTTTTAATTAATATTTTTGAAAAGGGTGAGGATACCCTATCAATTATACTAATAGTAAGTTTATCAATGGTAATTCTACAGGCAATAAGAAGTGTAATGCGCTTTTTATGTAACTATTATCAAGGTGCATTATCACACTTTATTGGTTATGATATGAGAATAAAGATTTATGATCATGTATGTGATTTAAGCTATGGCTATCATAATAATTCTGATATTGGTGATTTGATTCAACGCTCAACATCAGATATTGATCAAATATCTAGCTTTGTATCAGCTTATGTACCTAACTTTATTAATATCTTTGTTACAGTAAGCTTAGGTGCATATCAAGTATATAAAATATCACCAATTATGATGCTAATAAGCATAATCATAGTGCCATTTACTGCTGTTTCCTCTATTGTATATTTTAATTACTGCAATAAGCAGGCTGAAATTATTGAAGAGGCTGAATCTAATATGACTACTGTTATTCAAGAGAATGTTAACAGTGCTAGAGTTGTTAGAGCCTTTGCAAACGAACAATATGAGTTTGAAAAGATGGATAAGGCTTCAACTAAATATTGTGAGGTAAATGGAAAATTCTTAAGAAGAATGGCTATATTCTGGGGATGCAGTGATGCAAGTGTATTTTTACAATACGCTTTAACAATTACATCAGGTATATTACTTGCTAAAAACGGTGTAATTGATTCATCTGATATAGTAGCATGCTTATTGCTGATGGGTATGCTGGTGTGGCCAATGAGAGGCTTAGGTAGAATGATTGCAAACTTCGGTAAGGCTGCCGTTGCGTCAAACCGTATTGGAGAGATATTAGATATACCAAGTGAATTTACAATCAATGGTACACAAACTCCTGAAATAAAGGGAAACATAGAATTTAAAAATGTGTCATTTAAATTTGATGATGATAATAAGCATTTATTAAACAATGTGTCATTTAAAATTAAGCGCGGTCAAACAATCGCCCTTGTTGGTAGAACTGGTTCTGGTAAATCTACAATTTGTAATCTTTTAACTCGTATGCTTGAATACGATACTGGAGAGATTTTTCTTGATGGAGTAAGCCTAAAGGATATTGAAAAAAAGTATCTAAGAAAAAATGTTAGACTAGTACTACAGGATCCTTTCTTATACTCAAAGAATGTATATGATAATATCGCAATTGCCTCAACTGAGCATGATGAAGAAAAAATCTATAAGGCGGCTGAAATTGCTGCAATTCATAATGAGGTATTAAAATTTGAGAAGGGCTATAAAACAATTGTTGGTGAGAAAGGAACAACCTTATCAGGTGGTCAAAAACAAAGAGTTGCAATCGCACGTATGCTTGTTAATGATTGTCCAATAATTATCTTTGATGATTCGCTGTCTGCATTAGATACTAAAACAGATTCAATAATTAGAAAATCATTAAAGAAAAAGAACAAAAATCAAACAATGATTATTATTACTCATAGAACTACTACAGCTAAGGAGGCCGATTTAATACTTGTATTAGACAAGGGGCAAATAGTTCAAAGTGGTTCTCACGATGAATTAGTATTGGTTGATGGATTATATAAGGAGCTTTGGGGTATCCAGGGTGATTTAGAAAACGAATTTATTAATCTATTAAAGGAGGTGAAGTAATATGGCTGATTACGAAAACGAATTTGAAGAAAGCGAACACCTAATCACAGCTAAGGAACCTTGGAAAAAAATAATTAAAACCGTTCTTAAGCACAAGGGTCTTACTGTAGGCTTGATATTATCAGTTGTATTCTCTGTAATCCTTGATGTAGGATATCCTCTTTTAAACTCCTATGCAATTGAAACATATTTTCAAGGAACCGATCCTAATCGGTTTAATTCGGTCGGCTGGTTTATTGCGATGTATATGATTGCGGCAATACTTTTTGGTGTAAGCATTTGGGCATTCCTATTCTTCGCATCTAAACTAGAGGTTATGGTTTCATACGAACTTAGAAAGGAAGCATATTTAAATCTACAAAAGCTATCATTTAGCTACTTCGACCAAACTGCACAGGGCTGGATTATGGCGCGATTAACATCAGATGCTAGAAGGCTTAGTGAAATTCTTTCATGGGGTATGGTAGACTTTATTTGGGCACTTCTTTCAATGTTCGGTATCCTAGGTATTTTACTTGCATATAATGCTAAATTAGCATTAGTAGTAATATGTGTACTACCTATAGTTTTAGGTGTAGTAATATTAATTAGAATGAAAATATTAAAGGCCTATCGTGAGGCAAGAGCCTACAACTCTAAAATCACTGCCGCATATAACGAAGGCTTTATGGGTGCTAAGGCTACAAAGTCATTAGTTATCGAGGAAAAGAATTCTATGGAATTCCATAAAAAAGCATATGATTACAAACGAGCATCATTACGTGCTGTGTTATTCTCAGCACTATTTGGACCCTTTGTATTTATAATGTGCTACTTTACCGTGGGCTCTACACTATATATTGGTACATTAATTTCAGTAAGTATACCTACTCTATATTTATTCGTTGATTATGCAATCAGATTTTTTGAACCTGTAATGTCAATATCACAGGTAATCGGTGATTTCCAACAGGCTCAAGCATCTGCCGAAAGAATTATTTCATTAATAGATCAAGAATCAGAGATTGTAGATTCACCTGAGGTAATCGAAAAATATGGAACAATTATGAAGCCTAAGTATGAAAACTTCGAGCCGCTTATTGGTGATGTTGAATTTAAGGATGTAACATTTAAATACAATAAGGGTGAAACTGTTTTAAAGAATTTTAACCTTCATATTAAAGCTGGCTCAAATGTGGCACTTGTTGGTCACACAGGCTCTGGTAAATCAACAATAGTAAATTTAATTTGTAGATTTTATGAGCCGACTACAGGCCAAATCCTAATTGATGGAAAAGATTATAAGGAGCGTTCAATAACTTGGCTTCACTCAAATCTAGGCTATGTTCTTCAAACACCACAGCTATTTACAGGAACAATACTAGACAATGTACGATATGGTAAATTAGATGCAACTGATGAGGAGTGCATAAATGCTCTAAAGCTTGTTGCCGCAGATGAATTTATAACAAAGCTTCCTGATGGTTATAACTCTAATGTTGGTGAATCAGGAAATAAGCTATCACTTGGTGAAAAGCAATTAATATCTTTTGCCAGAGCTATTATCGCAAACCCTAGTATTTTAGTTTTAGATGAGGCAACCTCTTCTATTGATACTAAAACTGAAAGCATGATTCAAAATGCTATTGATGTAGTATTAAAGGGACGCACAAGCTTCATGATTGCACATAGATTATCTACTGTTGTTAATTGTGATTTAATATTAGTTATGCGTGATGGTGAGGTTGTAGAAAGCGGCAAGCATCATGAGTTGTTAGAAAAGAAGGGCTACTATTTTGAACTATATAAAAATCAAATGTCTGATGCTGCTATCACAAAGCTATTAGAAAATTAAAAGAATAATGGGTGAAATTAAATTCACCCATTTACTTTTATATGGTATAATCTATTTAAGATGTAAGGAGCGTATTTTATGGAAAAGCATATTATTAAGGATAACTACTTCTTTTTAAAATTTGATAATGAGAATGATATGTATGTTGCATTAGCATCATATCTTAAGGATGGATATACTATTACAGATTCTATTCATCTATGCGTTGAGGTTTCTAATGAAAATGAGAGCCTTCTTTTAGGATGGATTGATGTAGAAATTAATGAAGACATTAAGGATAACCTAAAGAAGCTAGACAAAGACCTTGAGATATCATATCCTAATTATTCAAACTGTATGCTAAATATTATATCAGCCATTAGAGTCAACTACGGTTATAGCCATCACTACGCACCTTGTGATTATTTGTTTGATAAAAAATATAAGAACGTAATTGTATTCCTGCTTGATGGTATGGGGCTAGATGTTCTAGAATACAACCTACCAGAGGACTCATTCCTTAGAAGAAATATTGTTCATATCAATTCAGCAATTTATCCTTCTACTACTGCTGCATCAACTACGGCAACTAAATGCGGTTTATCACCGCTTGAAAGCTCATGGACTGGTTGGGAAAATTATTTAAAAGAAGCAAACCGAAACCTAATATTATTTAATGGTATTAACTATTTTACAGATGAGCCTACAGGAATAAGCCTATACAATTACATCCCATATAAAATGTTTTATCATGATATGGATGTAAATGGTGTAGTTGTTGAGCCTGATTTTAGAAACCACAATCATAAAATCAAGGAGCTTACTAAACGAAGCCTAAAGCTTTTAAGAAACTCAGCTAAGCCAATGGTTCAATACGTTTACTTTACTGATCCTGATGGCACAATGCACGAAACAGGCACAGACTCAACTCAAACTAAAAAGGTATTTGAGGAACTTGATCGAAAAATGGAGGCCTACGCTAAAAAGCTTCCTAAGGATACTCTTCTTATAATATCTGCCGATCATGGACATATCAATTGTAAGCAAATTGACATCTATAATTGTGAGCCATTATTAAATCTATTAAATAGACGTCCATCAAACGACGCACGCTGTATAAGCTTCAGTGTTAAAAAGGGTAAGTATAAGGAATTCGAATTACTATTTAACTCTTTGTTTGGATATGCATATAAGCTATATAAAACTAAGGATGCAATCAAAAAAGGATTTTTTGGAAAGCCTGACGATAATATAAATCCTAGAATAGATGATTTCTTAGCTGATTATGTTGCTGTTGCAACTAAGGATTATTATTTTAATTACAAGGGTAAGGATTCCCATCTATTCTTATCACACCATGCTGGAATTACAAGGAACGAAATGCTTGTTCCTGTAATAGTAATAAGGAGGTAGTTGTTTTGATTATTAAAGTCGATAACATAATTTCCTCTGGTTATGCAAAAGGTAGGGTATTCGTTTATAAAAATGAAGACTTTTCTAATACCAAGGATATTGAATGCTTCAACAAATCATTAGCTATTTGTAATAAAAAGCTAGATGAGCTTATTTCTGAAAATGAAAAGCTAGGAGAGTTTATTTTATTTCAAAAGCTTATGCTTAATGATCCGGTTTTGAAAAAAAGCATCATTAAATATCTAGAAACCTCTACCTCAATTGTAGAGGCTATTGATAAAACAATATTTGAATATACTATGGGATTAATTAATTCTCCATCAGAATATTTAAGGGAAAGAGTTAATGATTTTCAGGATTTAGCATTAAATCTTAAAAACAATTTAGAATATAAGGCTTCCTATATTCCAGAGAATAACTTCATCCTTATAACTAATGAATTATATCCAACCTTCTTATTAAAGAACAAGGATAAGATTTTGGGTGTTGTGGCTAGGAATGGTGGATATACCTCTCATAGTGCTATTTTATGTAGAGAGCTGGAAATTCCATACGTTATATGTCATAAGAAAATTGAATGTGAAAGTTTAATTATCGACACATATAAAAAGGAATTATTACTTAACTATTCTAAATATGATGAGGATAGATATCAAGAATTTATTAATCTTAAAACAAAAACATCAATTGTGCCACATGAAGGCTATTGCTTTTTAGCAAACGCATCATCTAATGATGATGTTAAAAAAGCAAGCAAGCTTTCCTTTGATGGAATAGGCTTATATAGAACTGAATTTATTTTCTATTATAGAGAGGACGTTTTATCCTATGAGGAGCAGCTTAAGATATATTCTGAGGCTGTAAATATAATGAAAGATAAACCGGTTACCTTTAGGCTTTTTGATATTGGTGATGATAAAAAGGTAAGCTGTATTAAATCTTTAGGCAAAGGAATAAAGAATTATCTTAATAATCCTGAACTATTTAAAAGTCAGGTTCTTGCGATTTCTCATTCATGCAAAAAACCTCGTATTCTTCTGCCTATGATAAGGACCAATGAGGAATTCAATTATTTAAGAGGTTGGATTTTAGATCTAACCGAAAACAAGGACATAAAAATAGGTATGATGCTTGAAACTAAAGACGCAATAGAAAGGCTTGATACATTTACTAATGTTGACTTTATTTCAATCGGAACAAATGATTTAATGGAGGAATTATATCAAAAACCTAGAAATTCAATGTATGATGAGGACATTGCATTTAAGCTAATTGATGAGCTTATACCAGTAATAAGCTATGCTAAGGAAAAAAATATAAGCCTATCATTATGTGGTGAGCTTGCAAGCATTCCTGAAATTGCAACAAGGCTTTTTGAAATAGGAATCAAGAAATTATCTATAGCGCCATCTGCACTATCAAATTTAAATCACGCATATAAAAAATTTAAGAATAAATAACTATAGTTGGTAAATACTAAAGTTAGTAGTAATTATTTATTGGAGTGATTTAATTGAAGGAAACAGGTGTTGTAAGAAGACTTGATGAGCTCGGAAGAGTTGTTATTCCTAAGGAAATTAGAAAAAGACTTAAAATAAAAAATGGCGATATGGTAGATATATACACCGAGGGTTCACAAATTGTTTTAGAAAAATATCATCCGCTTCATGCTGATATTATTCCACTTAAGGCCTTTATTGAATCCTTAAGGGTTGAATATACCTCTGACATTGTTATTATTGATGATGCAACGATTGTATATTCTACTAACCCTATATTACCAAATGGAAATATCATATCTGATTTATTAACCAGCAAAATAAAAAGCTTACTTGATAAGGAAATATCAAGTAGAGTTGGAATAGAAATTATTGATGGACATAAGCTAGATAAGGATACAATTATTTCTGAAATATTTGTTAATTATGAGCATTATGGATATGTATTTATTATTGATGATATAATCGGAAAGCGCCAAAAGGAATTAAGTAATATTATCATTAGTTATTTTGATCATCTATTAGATATATAAATATATGGACTACTTTGGAAGTATCATATCATTTTATGTGGTTCTTTTGTCTTCATTGTAGTATAATAAATTTATACGGATGGTGAGACTATGAAAAAAATAAACTTACTTATTTCAACATGCTTATGTGGTAATAACACTAAATATAATGGTGGTAATAATTTGATTTCTAGATTAAAGGAAATTGAAGAAAAGTTTAATTTAATACATATTTGTCCAGAGGTGTTTGGAGGCCTAGCAACACCACGAAATCCAAGTGAAATACTAGGTGATAAAATAATATCAAGTGTTGGTTTAGATGTTACAGATAACTTTATAAAAGGTGCTAATAAAGCATTAGAGCTTGCTAATAAATACAATGTCAAATATGCGTTATTAAAGGAAGGGTCTCCATCATGCGGTGTCCACAAAATATATGATGGAACCTTCAGTGGGACTAAAATTGATGGAAACGGTATAACTACAGCTATACTAAAGCAAGCTGGAATTACTGTATTTAATGAAAATGAAATAGATGAACTTTTAAGGGTTATTGAATAACCCTTTTAATTTTTTTATTTTTTTGGCACTTTAGTATTGACAGTGCCAATTTTAGTGGTATAATATAATTGTGGTTGGCACTCAACCACATAGAGTGCTAATTATAGATTTATGGAGGATTTAAAAATGAGAACAAATTTTTACGATTTATTATTTGATGATTTTAATTTTAGAGTACAAACACCTAAAACAAGGGGTTTTAATGTTGATGTAATCGAAGAGGAAAATGCCTACAAGGTTTATGCTGAAATTCCTGGCGTAAAGAAAGGGGATATTGTTATAGACTTTGAAGATGGTATACTTAAAATTTCAGCTAACAAAGAGGAAAACGAAAAGAGTTATATTCTTAAAGAAATTTCAAGGTTGCCTTATTATAGAGAAATTAGCTTTGGAAATATTAATGAGGAATCAATTAAAGCAAAATATGATAGTGGTATTTTAGAGGTTGTTATTAATCTTAAAAAGCCAGAAGAAAAAACAAAGAAAGCTATCAAAATTGAATAGAACATAAAAATTTACATATAATAGAAAAGGAGTGAAAATTATGTATTTAGTTAAAAAATATAACAACAAGTCATTATTAGATGAAATGAATTCATTATTTGGTGGAAGCATTCTAAAACCAAAAGATATGAAAACAGATATAGAAGAAAGCAAAGATGGATATAACCTTGAAATTGAAATACCAGGCTTCAGCAAGGATGAAATAGCTATAACATACGAGAATGGTTACCTAACTATTTCTGCATACAAAAATAAAGAGGTTGAAGAAAACAAAGAATATATTAGAAAAGAAAGGTATACATCTTCTATTCAAAGAACATATTTCCTAGGTGATATCGACGAGGAAAACATTAAAGCAAAATTAGACAACGGTGTTTTAAATATCAATGCCCCTAAATTAACACCGCTTCCCGAAAATACAAAACGCATTTTCATTGAGTAATCTCCTTTATTTTAGCAAGGCAAGAAAATTCTTGCCTTTTGCTTTTTTATAGAATAAAATAAATAGTATATTGAGGGGAGTGTTGGTTATGTCACTGCTTGCTAAAAGAAGCATTATTAAAGAGGATAAAAGTAATATTATTACATTAGGTGCCATCGCAAAGGAAATGAAGAAAAAGGATCCCGAGGTTGTTAACGCAACAATCGGTATGCTTTATGATGAAAAGGGAAAGCTATTTGTTTTTGATAGTGTAAACAAAGCTCTTAGCTTACTTTCAGATGATGAAAAATATGCATATGCATCTACACCAGGAAGCCCACAATTTCATGAGGCTGTAAAGCGTTGGATATTTCAAGATTATTATGATGAAATAACAAGCTCTATGTATGTTGGTGTTACTGCAACACCTGGTGGTAGTGGCGCTATTTCTAACACATTCGCAAATTATTTAAACCCTGATGAAAAGGCGTTGCTTCCAAATTATATGTGGGGTAACTATAAGCAATTCACATATGAATCCTTTTCTTCATATGATACATATAAGCTATTTAATGAGGATGGGGGCTTTAATCTTGATGATTTAAAATCAAAGATGTATGAGCTTAAGGCTGCACAAAATAGAGTTGTGCTTGTAATAAATGATCCTTGTCACAATCCAACAGGCTATACTATGACTGACATAGAATGGGAAGGTGTTATTTCGTTAATAAATGAGATTTCAAAGGATAACACACCTGTTGTGCTATTATTAGATATGGCGTATATTGATTATGATTATCGAGGCTTAAAGGCAACAAGAGATAACATATTAAGATTTAAAAAGCTTAATGACAATGTACTAACTATCTTAGCTTTTTCAGGTTCAAAAACACTTGCATTATATGGTGTAAGAATAGGTGCTATGGTGGGCTTAAGCAAAAACAAGGAGGATATCGAGGATTTTAATCGAGCAAATAAATTCTCTTCTCGTGCTAAGTGGTCAAACGCAACAAATCTTGGTGCTAACCTTATTTCAAAAATCGTGCTAGATAACGATATGCTAGAATCATTTAAGCTAGAGCTAAACAAATCTAGAGAAACATTACTTGCTAGAGCTAACACATTCCTAGAAGAGTGTCAAAGGGTAGGTCTTAAAACATTACCATTTAAATGTGGCTTCTTTATAACTATTCCTTGTGATAATCCGGATAAAACATATGAAAGATTAGTAGAAAGAAAAATCCATTGTATTCCAATGGGTAATGTAATAAGAGTAACTATCTCTGCAATATCATTAGAAGAATGTAGAATGCTACCAAAGCAAATTAAAGAATGCTTGTAAAGAAAAAAACCACACCGGTTCGTATAGAACCAACGGTGTGGTTTATTTTTATTTTCCTAAGCAAAACTTTGTGAATAGCGCAGTTATTAATTCCTCGGGATTAGACTCACCTGTAATCTCGCCTAAAGCGTCAAAAGCTGCCTTTATATCGATTTCTATTAAGTCAACGTCCATTTCCATACTTATTGCTGATTGAGCGTTTAAAAGGCTGTTGTAGGCCTTTTCCATTAGACTCACCTGACGGTTGTTGTTTAAATAATTGCCATCATCAAAATTTAAAGAATCAATACTTGTAATGTGGCTTATTTCATCAGCAAGCTCAACAAGACCCTCCTTGTTCTTTGCTGAAATTTCTATCACACCATTAAGCATCCATTTGTTTGGCATGTCAGATTTATTGGCAACAATTATTCTTTTTTTATCCTTAGTTAAATCTAACAGCTTATAATCTATATCATCTAGCTCTCTAGATAAATCTAACACTAATATAACCAAATCTGCATCGGCTATTGCCTTATTACTTCTTTCAATACCAATTGCTTCTACATAATCATCGCTTTCGTGAATACCTGCAGTATCAATAAGGTGAAGCGTAAGGTTTCCTAAATTTAAGCTTCCCTCAACAAGGTCACGAGTAGTACCCGCAATTGATGAAACGATTGCTTTATCCTCATCAAGAAGCATATTAAGCAGGCTGCTCTTTCCAACGTTAGGCTTGCCCACTATTGCCGTTTTTATACCGTGAATTGCAATGGTTGATATCTTTGAGTTTTTTAATATTTGCTGCATGTCCCTAATCATATCTTCAACCACCGGAAGCAAATATTCTTTAGTTACAGTTATTGCATCATCATATTCTGGATAATCAATATTAACCTCAATCTTAGCAATAACATCAAGAAGTTTTTCTCTAAATGCTTTAATCAGGTTAAAGGTTTGGCTTCTTAATGATTGATTAGATGATTTTAATGCAATTGGATTAGTCGCACTAATAATGTCCATAATGGCCTCAGCTTGAGTAAGATCAAGCTTTTTGTTTAAAAATGCGCGCTCAGAAAATTCTCCTCTATTAGCCATCCTAAATCCATTACGCAATAATGCCTGTAGTATACAGTTAGTAACATAAACGCCGCCATGACAATTAATTTCAACAGTGTTTTCTCCATCAAATGATTTCGGAGCTAAATACACGTTGCACACAACCTCATCTATAATCTCGCCATTTTCAATAATGTGTCCATAATTAATGGTGTGGCTTTTTACCTTATTTAAATTTTTACCCTTAAATATATTATTGACTAAACTTATCGCATCAGGACCACTACATCTAATAATTGAAATGGCTCCAGTCCCATATGGGGTTGCAATTGCACAAATGTTGTCTACCATAATACCACGGCTCCTTCGCATAAGTATTATACAACTTTATCTTTTCTTTTTCAATCTAACAATAGCCAAAGCACTAACAATAACAAGCATAGCTGCAATGATTGAAGCACCCACATAAATAAATGTATTATTGCTATCAGTCTTAGGCGTATAGTCTATATTGTCTGCATGAACTATAATTTTACTTTCAATGTGGCTACCATTAGATAAAGTTAATACAACATCATATTCACCCTCTGGCTCACTTGAATTAAAATATTCTGATTCAACCGATACAACCTCGGCAGAAAGAATTCCTAGGCTATTAAAGTAATTTTGGATTTGCTCACTCGTTAATTCGTCACCCTTTGAAATAATAATAGAATATGATGAATCAATGGTAATGGTTGGAAAATCAGCATCTATTACCTCTAGAGTGAAATATGTTTTTGATTGATTTCCACTTTGGTCTGTTGCGTAAATCCAGAAGTTGAAAAAACCCGTTTGTTGATTATCATAGAAATATTCATCTATATCATAAAATGTTATTTGAACGTTATCACCATCTACAGCATCGACCGCCTCAAAAAGCCCAAGAATATCCTCCTCTTGTAGGAAGTCATCTGTCCTTGCAAGATAATAATCTGGCTTAACACTAAAAACGGGACCAATGTTATCAACAACCCTAACATAGCATTTTTGATAGGTTACATTTCCATAATTATCATGAACGTACGCATCAAATGAATAAGTTCCCGAGGTAAGTTCATCATCAACCACATAGGTGTTATTATATATTTTTATATTTTGTGTTACATCTCCACAGGTACTATCCGTTGCAGAAATATATGTTTTTATAGTTTCTAAGCTTGTTGGATTAGAAACTGTACAAAGAAAATATACGTCCTTTTCTCTATAAACAACATTTTCTATATATCTGTTAGCTAAAACACAACAGGCTGTTATATTCTTAATATATTCGTCACTAATGCTTCCCTTCGTAACCTTCCATCCAGTAATAGTAAAATAATCACCTTTGATTTTTGTATATTCCTCAAAATTAATTTTTGTTGAAGTAATCACCTCATCAATTGCTTTACCATCATACTTTGCAGAATAAATTACGTTACTATCAAATTTATATTCTACATAAGATAAGGATATATCCGTGAATGTGTATGAGCATTCTAAATAATACAGCTCACCTGTTTTACTAGTTAGTGTAAGCGTGTATGAAAGTTCCTCATCACAATAAACATCGTCAAAGCAAAGCTCATAATATTTATAAAAGCTTGTCCTCTTTAAATCCTCGTTGTTATCTACACAAACAAAATAATTATAAGTATCACCAACCCTCATTGGTCGAGCACCATACTCTAATGTTTCATTAGCTTTGGCGCAAAAATTATTTCCAGCAAGCAAAATTGTTATTGCTGTAATAAAAAATAATATTTTTTTCTTCATTTTTTAATCCTACCTTTCATATAATATATAGGCAAGAAATGACGAAAAATTAAAAAAACCAGAAAAATTTCTGGATTTTTTTCATTAAGCATATTGTCCTGCTATTTCTGGATATAGTGCAAGAATATATTCTGGATGATCAATAAACGGATTTCTATTACCTTGAATACCATAGATAGCTTCGTTTCTTGCTAACTCATAATCAGAAACAGGATCCTCATAATGCCACTTGATTAAATAATTCAAATCTCCTAAATAACCCGATTTTCCTGCAGAATTAGAAGATGATGAGGAAGAGCCTGTAACTAGCTCTAAATCAAGAGTACAGTCGCTATAACCACAATTTGTTGTTTCACCGTCATATCTTACAAGCATATAGAATAATGCTCTAGCAAGATCTCCCTTAACCTCATCTCTTGGTTCAAATAAGCTTGCTGTCCATTTGTTTCCATAAGAATCAGATGAATAAGATGTTCCCTTAATTTCACCAAAATCTGAATTACCACGAGATGCATTTATGTTTTTTTCAGAAGGGAACAAATGATGGATGTCGCTATAGGCTGTGTGTGTTTTAGTGCTAAAACCTTTGCTGTTTGGCCAAACATGCTCTCTGTTCCAAACCTTAGACGCACCAGAAGATGCACCATCACGATGAGCATAATTAAATTCAACACCTGTATAAATACATATTACAGTGTTATCTGCTTGTCCCTTATCTGTTTTTAAAAGTGCTGCCCACACCTCGCTGTATGTTAATTTCTTTGTGTGTGTTTCAGTTATAATATCATTTAATGCAGCCTTTAATGGCTCACCAGTTAGTCCTGCTGCAGCGCTATAATATGGATCATTAGCTTCACCCGGTTCAGACGGTTCGCTTGGATTTGATGGATTTTCTATTGAATCACTAATTAATTTTCCATATAGGCTTACCTTTTTCTTTACAACATAATCTTCTTCTACCTTGAAGGTATAGTTAATATCAGTATACCAACCATCAAATTCATCATACTCTATATTATTTTTTCGAATGTATTCTGATAAAGATAAAAATAATTCATCAAAATAAATATCATCAAATTCTACAGGAAGAGCGTCTCCCTCCTTAACGCTGGTAAATCCAATATACTCACTATTTATATAATAATTAACGTTATATACCTGTTTTTCTTCTTCACATGAGGCTAATGCTAAAATTAGCATCAGTGCACTAAAAAATCTAATTAATCTTTTCATATACTACCTCTTATTTGTTAGTACTTATTTAACCAAACTAAAATATCACTAACAACCTTTTCTCTTTCATATTCGTTTAGTATTTCGTGATACATTCCATCATAATAGCATACCTCTTTGTCGCTTGATGGATTGTTTGAATACAACCATTCTGTTGATTCCTTTTCAACAATTTGATCCTCTTTACCATGAAGATATAGCACTGGATATGAAAAGCTGTTTATGTTTTTGTGAAGATATCTTACACCCTCAACAAACATAGTTCCAGCAAGTCTAATTTTATACTTTGCTAAATTTAGTGGGCTCTTAACATATTCCTCTTCTACCTTTGGATCGTGTGATAGCTTGCCGCCAAGATTGTTCTTCATATTAATATTACCAATAAGCTTCCATGGCACAAAGGTAAGCGGCTTAGTCATTTTCATAATTATACCCGGTGCCGCACTTGAAATAATACCATCTAGCTTGCTTTGATATGTAACGCCGTATGCATTAACTGTAAAGCCACCCATACTGTGCCCCATTAGAAAATGCTTAATCTCTGGATAATCATTTCTTGACATTTCAACAAATAAATCTGTATCCTTAACAACATCCATAAATGATTTTGCAAAGCCACGCTTTCCACCACTCATACCGTGCCCTCTATGATCAAAACGATATACTACATAGCCTTCATCATTTAGCTCCTTAACAAACGTATCATATCTTCTAAGGTTTTCTCCAAGTCCATGAACTATAACAATAGTTCCCTTGGGATTTTCAACCTTATTTATTTCATAATAAAGACTCACACCATCGTGTGTTTTAATTTCCATATTAAATACCCCGTTTCATTGTGTAACTATTATAACACATCTATAGAAAAATAAAAACCCGTTTTACCGGGTTTTTAATTCGTCTCACAATTATCTGTAACCAATCATTCTACCGAATAATAAAGTCCAAATGCAGTCGATGAATTGCCAAGCTAAACCAACGAAAGTTACTAATAATGCCATGATAACATTTAATGCATTAGCCTTCTTGATTGCATGAGACCAACGTACACCAATTTCCATAATCCAACCACAAACAGGGATTAATAATAAAATTACGCGTACAAATCTGTTTTGCTTATGAAACCACTTATCCATAAATCGTTCTCCTTTACTAATCTATTTTTAGTATATCATTAAAGAGAAAAAACTTAAAGAGTATTTTTGTAAGAAATATCAACTTTTTCAAAAAATAAAAGCGACCCGAAGGTCGCATGTTTTTAAAATGGCAGGAATAGCTGGATTCGAACCAGCGCGTGAAGGAGTCAAAGTCCTTTGCCTTACCGCTTGGCTATATTCCTATATTAGGACTCTTTTTGGGAGTCCTTTTCAATTATACTAAATTCTATTTTGAAATGCAACACTATTTTTTAAGATTTTTATTTTATAGTGTTTCTTTGTATTCTTTTACAATAGCATCGGCCTTATTAACAAAGCCCTCTAAATCATCCCAAGATGCAAGGGTAGCGCCTGATGCTTTAGCGTGACCACCACCATTATATTCTTCAGCAAGAGTATTAATGACTGGTCCACGAGAACGAAGACGCACTCTAATTTCATTAGGGTATTCCATAAATAGTGCCCATACAGGTGAGCCTTCGATTGTAGAAATAGTAGATACCTGTGCGGCAGCATCCTCATCAGATACATTATATTGATTAATTATATCCCTTATCATTAGGATATATGCAAATCCATTAGGGGCTATCTTAAAGTTAGATAATACATATCCCTTTAGCTTTAATGTATCTAATGTTTCAACAGATAATTGATTATCGATATATCCAATATCTACACCATTATCTAAAAGACATGCTGCAGCTAGGAATGTTCTTGATTTAACTGAATCAAATTTAAATCTGCCTGTATCTGTATTAATGCCCACGTATAATGCTTCAGCTGCTTTTTTATTCATAACAAGCTTATCCTTATTGTTCATATAAAGCTCAGTAATAATTTGAGCGCATGCTGGAGCTGTAGTGTCAACATATTGATAATCTCCATAATCATCTACTGGTATATGGTGATCAATCTTAATTGAATATTTTGCCTTATCAAAACGAGGGTCTGATAATCTATCTGATGTTGCACAATCCACACAAATAGATAATGCATTTTCAAATAATGACTCATCCTCTAAAATTGTAGGCTCACCAATGAATGATACAAAGTCACTTGTAGTTCCAGTAACAATAACCTTCTTATTAGGATATGATTCCTTGATAATGTGCATTAATCCATATTGTGATCCAATACAATCTCCATCTGGTCTTTTATGACCATGAATGATAATTGTATCAAAATCTTCAATCTTTTGTAATATATGCTTCATAATTTCAACCTACCTATTCAGGCCATACTCTTCTTGGTAAGGCAACCGCTCCTTCTGTTTCGGCGGTATAGAAATCCTCCTTACCAGAACCAGAACAAATTAATGGATTGTTTTTTGAATCATAAACTACATAAACTGTTTGATTAAACCAAGCTGTATCCTTAAGCTTTGTAATATTGTTTGATGCAGAAACACCAATTGCTGTACCATTTGAAGAAATAACAATGTTACCATTCATTGATTCTTCTTCACCTGTTTGTTCATTAAACACTGTAGTAACATATACTCTATCAGTATATTTTGCAACTCTAGTAATCATTGCTTGAGTTGGGAAAATATTAAGATAGTTTGCAGTATATTCAGTAGAACCAGCACATGTGCAGATAGTAACGATTTCTGGAGTAATTAAAGATAATAAGCAATCATTTGTTGAAGAACCAGAGCCATGGTGTCCGCCCTTAAATAGTACGCAGTGTGGTAAAGTCTTTTCTGGTGTTGACCCATCATAATATTCAGCTAAAGCCTCTTCACCTTCAAGCTCTAAATCTCCGGTCAGCATAAAGTGATGATCATTATAGCTTATTAATGTACATACTGAATAATCATTTTCATCTGATGCTTCTTCAAAATAATATTTATTGTATAAAATATTTAAAGATATTTCATCTGTTAAATTATAGCTTCTTGATGCACCGCCAGTTTCCTCCCAGCATTGATCTGCAGTATAGTGAGTAGTTCCTTTTTCTACACAATACTCTACCGCTGTTAAGTAATTGCCGTATAGCTGAGATGTAACATCAGTTAATGAAAAATCAATTAAAGTTCCAATCTCGTATTGATATAAGATACCTGTTCTAGTATCACCACTCTTGTTACCAACAAAGCCTGCAATGTGATCCTGGTGAGCATGTGTTGCAATAACATATTCAAGCTTACCATCTATAACATATTGATCAAGATATGCTTTGATTGTTGTAGCGCTTCCTTGTCTAGAGCCTGCATCAATTAAAATATCTACATCACCGGCTTTAATATATGTGCAATCTCCGGAATAACTATTTCCTAGTTCTAAGAAGTGTAGTTGTAAATCCTCATATACAATATTGTCAACAATACCAGTTGATGGAGTTTCTCCACCAACTTCTCCACCGTTTTCTCCACCGGCTGGAGTCTTATCTACAATTCTACCGTATAGATTAACATCCTCTTCTACAAGTGTTCCCTCTACAGCCTTATTTGTATAAGCATTATCTATATACCAATAATCAAACTCTTGATTTTCCTTTAATATTGTGTGAATGTGATTATGTAATGTTTCATCATCCTCAACATAAATATCATCAAGATTTAAAATGATTTCATCTCCTACATTTACCTCAATGTAGCCAAAAAATTCGCCATCAATATAATAATTAATATCTGCAGTGTTATTTAGTAATCCACCTAAAATCGCTTGTAAATCACAAGCTCCTAACGCAATTACAGAAAAAGCACATACTATTGCGCAAATTAGCTTTCTAATCTTTTTCATTATTCATCCTCCTATATTTTCTTAAACTCTATCGCTTTTACAGCTGACAAATCTATTTCCTCTAGCCAGCTATTAATATCCTCCATACAGCCGATTTTAAGCCCTGACATAGATGAAGTGACGAAGTTTATCTCCTCACCCTCAAAGCGCTTAAAATCAGTCATAGCGATTTCTAAAACAGCCTTTACTTCTTCCTTTACCTTTGGTGAAGCAAGTGTCTTTGCTTTTTCCTCATCGGTAATTTTTCTATTTAGTCTCATCTCAAAAGCTTCTCTAGAATTTTTTCTCATTTCAATACTCATTTTAGTAATACCTATTTTGTCAGATATTTGCCAAAACATTGATTCATAAAATGCTTGTCCGTTAAATTCGTTTTCAAATAACACTTCGTTATTTTCGTTATAACAAGAAATTAATAAGTTCATAATATCACCTTTACCTCGCAAATAGAGTTCCTTTCATATTTATTTTTATTTTAACATAATTAATATTTAAATAAAATAACGAGAAAGGAAAAAGGACACAAATGTGTCCTTATTTATCATCTAAAGCTCTTGTTTCTTTAACCCTTTTGTCCTTGTTTTTATAAATTTTTGTCAGATTTTTTATTTCTATCATATCGTACACCGTCGCTTCTTATATTTATTTAATCACAAATAAAAAGGGCTGCAAAGCACAAAAGCTTCACAGCACCATCTATTTATATTAGTCTTCAATTACCTCTACTGAAACGATATGAGGATTTGCTCCATACCACCAATACATAAAGCCTTGGATTCTAACCTTATCACCAACTGATAATTCTTGAACGTTAGTGTATAATAATGGCTTATAAGTAACGCCACCAATAGCTTCATAATCTACATATGTTTCTACACAGCAACGTAGGATATTGCCATTTTCATCCTTAACATTGAAATATAGGTCATCAGTAGGTTCATCACCCTTATAACCATAAGCACCATTTTCAGCTATAGTTACATTGTTATCTGTTGTAGTGAAGCTTACAACCTCGAATTCACCAACAAATGCAGAAGACATTAGATTTTCATTGATTTCACCAATGTTTTCAATTTCTAAACCGTTCATTGTCTTTTCTGTTTCAACGATAGTTACTGTTGCATCTATGATTTCTTGCATACCAGCATAAGATGCCTTTGTACCATTAACCTTAACATAAATTGGATCATTTAAGTTAACAACTAAAGTATCAAATACCTCTTGTGAACAAGCGTATTCATATACATAATAACCTTCACCAGCTTGTGAGCCTGCAAGGTATAGGTTTGTACCATTCCAATAAGTAGTCTTAGAAATTAAGAAGCCATAAACCTCAACCTCTTCACCATCTTCAGTTGACATGAAAGTTTCATAAACTGCATCCTCTTGACCAAATTCAATTGATGTAATATGAGGGTTAGCTCCGTTCCACCAATACATATAGCCTTCAACCTTAACTAAAGCACCAACTGTAAAATCTTCACTCATAATTGCAGCCTTAACTGTTTCATAAGCAGAAGTTAAATACTTTTCAACACAGCATGCTAATTCATTACCGTTTGCATCTACTAATGTGAAATATAAATCATCAGTAGGAGCGTCGCCCTTATAACCATAAGCACCATTTTCAGCTACGTTAGCATTAGTATCTGTTGTAGTGTATTCCTTAACAGCTAATGTTGCAGTAAATTTAGAATTTTGATATGCAAATAAATCCTCTGAATCTACTGAAGAAGTTACATCAATAATAGCTTCTCTTAATGTTTCGTTAGAAATTTGAGTTAATTCATAATCAATATCAGAACCTGCAATTTCATGCTCTTCAGCATAAATACTCTTTTCACCATATACAACTAATGTATTACCGATTGCATAATCAGTATCATTTTCTTCTTGAGTACATTGGAATTCATATAGGAAATAGCCTTCACCTGGGTTTTCAGTAGCTAAATACATAGTTACCTTGTTATCCCACCAGCTTTGCTTAGCAGAGATAATACCCTTAATGCATACCTCGTCACCTGCTTCTGCATCCATGAAATCCTCATAAGACATAACATCTATGATATTCCATCTTGCATATACAGTAACATCTTCAGTAATAGCAGCATCAAAATCAAACTTTACAGTTGATTCTAATCCTGTATACCAACCAACAAACTCATAATAGCTCTTAGTTGGATCTGCAGGCTTTGAAACCTTCTTACCCTCTTCTACTTGAACTGAATCTACGCTAGAGCCTCCATTTGTATTAAATGTAACAGTATAATTAACAACCTCTTCTGGATCATCTCCACTAGGATTTGGATTATCGTTGTTGTTACATGCAGCTAATGCGAATACTGCCACAATTCCAAATAAGGCAAATAAATTTTTCTTTTTCATTTCTTATTTTCCCCTTTATAGTTTTTTTTGTATTGCTACATCTTTATTATAGAATAGTTAATTCTATTCTTCAAGATAGTAACCGTTTTTAATGACGTTATTGCACGCCTGAATCTAATAAAGCCTTGGCAAATAGGTCATCAACATCGATGTCCTTTTTCTTACTCTTAGTAGCTTTATCTAATAAATCTCCTACATTACCACGAACTAACGCAGAGCCATTAAATGCAGGTGTGATAAATGTTTTATCACGGTATTCTATTACATTAAGTATTGCATCTCTTTGCACTGAATATGTTTCAGGAGCATTTAAGAATGCTTGAAATTCAGAAGAATAAATTGCTGTATCAGTAACAGGAGAATACCCTTCTGTCTTTGCAAAATTAACCTGAACCTCATCAGTTAATAAATATTGCATAAATATCCAAGATGCTAAAACCTCTTGTTGGTTTTCTTTGTTAAATACACATAAGGAAGGGCCTTGTGAAATAACTACAGGATTATTAACATCAACCTGAGGTATTGTAGTAACTAAAACCTCAAAGTCCTTGTTGCCCAAAGCACCAAGCGGTGAAGATGGTCCAATCCAAGTAGAGCCTGCAGATGAATCTATACCAAATATCGTTGTTCCACCATTAAACTTATCACCAGGATAATAGCCAGTATTTTGCCAAGTAACAAATAGATTTTCTTTATATAGACCATTTAAATCCATGATCATCTTTTTAGTGTTCTCACTAGAAAATAATATATCACCATCATCTGTTGTATAGCTATAACCATATTGCTTACACAATTGAATAAAGAAATTATCACTTGATTTATAGATAAGCGGAATCATACTTTTAGAATCCTCATAAGCATATCTACAAATCTCCCAAACATAGTCCCATGAGAAAATGTTATTTTTAGGAATTTCAAATCCATTATCCTCTAAATATGTTTTGTTAACATATAAGCATTCAGTAGAACGCATAAATGGTAGAGTATATAGCTTATTTAAACCTTCTGATTTTATATATCCCTCTTGAATATATTGTTGAACAAAATCCTCTTCCTTTGCTCCATCAAACTTAAGCTCGCTTCCTCCTAAACCAAAGCTTGTATTATTCATTAGCTCATCTAATTCTACAACAAGCGTTGGGTTTTCTAAATATGTAGCCACGTGATCCGGATAACATATTGCAACATTTGGAGTTGTTCCTGTTGCCACATTTTGAAGCACCGCTTGGTATAAATCTGGATACGAGCTATAGTGAGATATCTCAACATGAATGTTTGGATAATGTTCATTGAAGCTTGCAATAGCGGCTTCAAAAATTCTTCTTTGAGTTGGATTGCTATCGTTCTTTGCCCAGAAGGTAATATTATATTCCTGTGTATCATCAAATGTGTCTGGACACACAAAATTAGGAATATACTTCTTTCCATGACAGCTTGCTAAGCTTATAAACAAAGTAGATAACAATGCTAATACCAATATTTTTCTTTTCATAATTATTACCCCTTTATTCCGCTCTTTGAAACACCACTCATTATTTGTTTTCTAAATATAATGAAAATAACAAGAAGTGGAATTGATATCATAACTACCGCAGCCATCATGGCAGGTATATTTTCTCTACCAAATCCCGATGTTCTTAATACTTGAATTCCATTTGAAACTAAGTTGTAATTATCATCTGTAGTAATTAATCTTGGCCATACATATGAGTTCCAACACTCAATAAACTTTAATATTGCAATAGATATTAATGTTGGCTTAGCAATAGGTACAAGCACCTTAAACAAATACTTAAAGTCAGATGTTCCATCAACCTTAGCAGCCCAGTATAATGAATCAGACACCTGCATAAAGTTTTGTCTTAATAAATAAATATAGAATACTGACATTACAGATGGGAATATTAAACCTATAAATGTATTTCTCAAATTTAAGTTAACAATAGTTGCATAATTAGTTATTGTAAATAATTCCATCGGAATCATCATAGTTGCTAAATAAATAGTAAACACAATATTCTTGCCATAGAATTCTAATCTTGCAAACGCAAAGGCTGCAAAGATAACTGTAATAAGCATTATGGCTGTAGTTCCTGTAGCAAATAAAATTGTATTTAGCATATATTTAACTAGTGGCACCGCGGTTAATGCTTCTATATAATTTTCAAATGTTAAATGAGTAGGGAAGAACGCTGGAACTAGCTCGCTAGTATAGTCAGCAAAGGTCTTCATTGACGTTGCAAGCATCCAATAAAATGGAAATAATACTGATAATGCCCCAACTGTTAAAAATGTATATAATAATATATTTAATAGGATAGACTTAACCTTGTCCTTGTTTATTGTCACCTTAAGAGACTTATCTTGTGTAGCTTCCATAAATAATCCTCCTAATAATAAACTTTCTTTTTACTTACAAATAGATTAACTACTGTAATTGACATAATTATAGCAAATAGCACAATTGCTGCAGCTGCAGCTCTTGAAGGATATCCACCAGTTACAGAATATAAATAATCATATACACAACCAACAATAGTGTTCATACCTGCAAGATTTAGGTTAGCACCAAAAATACCAACAGCATTATTATATTCCTTAAATGCTCCAATAAATCCCGTAATTACCAAATAAGAAAGCATTGGTGATATCATTGGAACAGTAATCTTAAAGAAACGTCGAGTCTTTGATGCTGCATCAACCTTAGCTGCATCATAGATTTCCTTCTTAACAGATTGTAATGCACCTACTAATACTAAAATCTTAAATGGCATTACATTCCAAATGATGTATGTACATAAAACAAACATCTTGCTCCAATATGCACCATTTAACCAATCTATAGCATCTATTCCAAACCAGCCTAAAACTGTATTAACCACACCTATAGTATCTGGTGTCATATCGAAAATAATCATAAATACTAAACCTACTGCTAAAGCATTAGTCACATAAGGTAGGAAGAATATAGTTTGAAATACTGCCTTAAGTGGTTTGATGGCATTTAATGCTACCGCAACCAATAAAGCGATTATTGTAGATAATGGTACTGTAATGATTACAATTAAGAATGTGTTTTTGATTGCATCTAAAAATTTATAATCATTGAATATATAAACATAATTTTCAAAGCCTATTCCTGTATATGTTTGTGTGGTAAATTTAAAGTTTTCTTCAAAAGAATAAATAAATACATCAATTAACGGATAAAGCATAAATGCACCAAGGAAAAATAAAGATGGTAACAAATATAGCCAGGCCTTCATATTGTTTTTATTATCCATATACTCATCCCCTTTTCTTGTGGATTTAATACATTATAATTTTAGCACTTATTGTACTTTAAAACAATAAAAACTCTTTCTTATTATTTGTCATTATAGGAAAAGAAAATCACATTAGCTAAAAACTAATGTGATATTTTATTATGCATATTTAGATTTATTTAAAACATAATTCCAATGTGGATCTAGCATATTTCCATGAATGCCTAATCCATTGCGCTCTGCATAATACATTGCATTTTGTAAATAACCATAATATGTTACATCCTTATATTTCATATCTAAAGCCGTATTTACAGCAATAGTTGAATATCCTTGCTTAATTAACATAAAGTTTACACAAAACGAATCATCACCATTTTGTACAAATACATATCCAAGAATTCTTCCATAAGTACATAATAAGGAATCTCCTAGAACACTTTGAATATAAATGCGATCAGCTTTAGATTGTACATCAGCAGTATATAGCTTAGCTGGCCAGCCCCATTCCTCAATACCACCTGCAAATGTTTCAGGAGTGTTGATGTCCTGGTATCTAACCTTTGTTGATGGTTGATTATTTTCATAAATAATATTATCAGGATTAACAAATGTAGTAATATCTAGCTCATCTGGAAATACAAAGTATGTTGTGTCTCCATCAACATTTTTATGAAGCTTTACCTCAACGGCACCTCCTCCGCCCATCTTTGTAATAGAGTCACTTTGTAAAATAAAATCATTTTCTAAATAGGCTGGATCAAACTTTGGCCCCTCTAATAATTCTTCTTCTGTAACTGATGTTTCATAAACGCCAAGATACTTATAATAGTTAACATCATAAATTATATAATCGTAGTAATCAAAAACAGTTTTTGCTTCCTTATGCTCCATCTTTCTTAAATAAGTAATGTCCTTATTGTCATTTCTCATACCTACATTTCCGAAGGCATCTATAACCTTGTCCTTATAGGCAATAGCTATACCCTCCATACCGCCAAACACTAAATTAGGTGATGCAAGATCTGCCTTTTGAAGTAATTCTTCCTCTGCAAGCTCATTAACAACAACATAACAAGTATGGGCAGCAAGCTTACCACTAAGATCAACTGAACGCTTTACTCCTCCAGAGTTGTTATATATATTAATTGAATAATTTTTTAAATTAATATTTTTATCAGAATTATTATATATTTCAATACATTGATTGCTACCAGTACCCTCAAGATATGTAGTAATAATCAATGAAGACTTGTTGCCACATGATGCTAAAGTCAATGAAATAATTATTAATGATAGGATTGAATATATTTTTTTCATAAAATCAACTTCTTTCTTTGTGCCGTTTTATTATAGCACATTTTTATAAAAAGTCTAATATATTTATATAATATAAGGATGGGGTTTTTCTTTTTTTATCAAAAAATAGAGGAGAAATTAATCCCCTCTATAAATCTTAATTCGATATTAAATTAAGCAGCAACCTCGTTGAATTGACCCCAATTGTATGAACCAGAAGCGTCATATGCTGAGAAATTGTTATAAGTAGAAGTTGCACTAGTACCGAATGCTCTGTTGTTTGAATCTTCAGCAACAACTAA